>CAMDHK010000001.1 GCA_945897965.1 Candidatus Kuenenia stuttgartensis
GTACGGAACCAAATAGCTTCGATAACCAAGACATTCAAGCACTCGCTAGCAAACTCAATACAACTCCAAGGAAATGTCTTGGATTTAAAACACCTGCCGAGGTATTTTATAAACATCTTAAACCGTTGCACTTCAAGTGTGAATTCGCCCCCCCGCATACGCGAGGGTGACAAAGGCGGCGGCGGGCTAACTGGAACCCGGGCTAGCGAAGCGAAGGGCCCTTTTCCCGGAGGGAAGAGGGCTGGGAGTTGGGGGAAGAAAAGAGAAATGGTTGGAATAACATTAAGAGGGTTGGGAGTTGGGGGAAGAAAAAGATAGTAAAAGCAAATGTAATAGAAAAAATAAAAGCACAAAGGTTAGATCATGTAATCGGGAGCAAATATTCGGAGTCGTTTTGGTTGAATATAAACTACTTGCCCTGCAGCGACATTAAGCTCTTTAAATTTCGCAAAGTTAACCTCAACAAATACACGCGCTGTGGAATCCAAATCTTGAAGATGAATCCTAACCACAGGGCCTGCAGGATTAATATGAAATACTTTGGCTGGGAGCGAATCACTTGCAGAAGGAGAGATTTCTATATCAAGTTCGTAGGGCCTTACATAAATAGTATTAGAACAGAAATCTTTTTGGGGCGGCCCCTTTAAAGCACTATATCCTGTTATTTTCGGTAAGCCATCTGCAATGATGCCTTCAAACACATTAACTTGGCCGAGAAAATCCATAACGAAGGCATTGGCTGGGTTTTCAAACACTTCGGTGGGAGTGCCAATTTGTTCGATTTTTCCACTGCGCATAACGACAACAGTATCTGCAACTGCAAAAGCTTCTTCCTGATCATGAGTTACGAAAACGCTGGTGACATGAATTTCGTCATGAAGCCTGCGGAGCCATTCGCGCAATTCTAAACGAACCTTGGCATCTAGAGCACCAAAGGGTTCATCCAGCAAAAGTACTTTAGGCTGGGCGGCAAGTGCGCGGGCAAGGGCAACACGCTGCCTTTGGCCGCCTGAAAGCTGGGAAGGGTACCTGTTTTCAAGCCCTTCAAGCCGGATAAGGTGCAGTAATTCTTTGACCCGCAAGGATATTTTATCTTTCGCAACACCCCGTACACTCAGGCCAAAGCCGATGTTATCAAAAACAGTGAGATGCCTGAACAAGGCGTAATGCTGAAAGACAAAACCAACATTGCGCTCCTTGGCGGATTTTGAAGTAATTTCCTCATCCCTGTAAAGCACCGAGCCTTCATCGGGGTTTTCAAGGCCAGCGATGATGCGAAGGAGAGTTGTTTTACCAGAACCTGAAGGGCCAAGTAATGCGACGAGGTTTCCATCTGGAATATGAAGGCTGACTTTATCAAGTGCGCTGAAGCCGCCAAATTTTTTACTCACATTTTTAACAGAAATGCTCATGACTTTTCCCCCGCATCGGATTGCTGATGCACTATATTCTTTTCAAGATAAGTTTTAACCCCGAGGGTGATCAACGCCAGGAAGGTAAGCACCGAAGCAAGTGCAAATGCTGCAGGCATATCGTATTCCTGAAACAACTTTTCAACACGCAATGGCATGGTATCGTTTAAGCCGGAAATCCTACCCGAAACAACATAGACAGCGCCAAACTCACCCATGGCACGGGCATTGCAAAGAATGATTCCATAAACAAGCGCAAGGCGAATGTTGGGAACGGTAATGCGCCAGAACATCTGCCAACCGTTCGCACCCAAACTTACCGCGGCAAGTTCTTCTTCTTCGCCATAAGCTTCAAGCACAGGGATAAGTTCACGAACAACATAAGGAAGAGTTACAAAGCAAGTTGCAAGTACCAGGGCAGGGGTGCCAAATAGAATTTGCATATTATTCTTTGAAAGCCAATCACCCATCCACCCCTGCATGCCAAACATTAGAACAAAAACAAGCCCAGCAACAACAGGCGAAACAGCAAGTGGCAAATCCATGAGAGTGAGAAGAATGGTTCTACCGGGGAAGCGAAAACGAGCAATGGCCCAAGCAGCAGCAACGCCAAAGATAACGCTAAGAAAAACAACCCTTGGTGCAATAGAAAGGGTGAGGAGAATGGAGTGCCTGGTATTTGGATTACAAAAAAGGTTATCGAGATAGACCATGGGCCCTTTTTCAAACGCTCTGAAAAACACATGAAATACAGGTATGCCGATGATAAGGGTCACGACACCCAAAGCAAGAATGGTAAGCAGGTATCGAAGCCAAAGAGGATCTTCGGGCCTTTTCTTTTTCAGTGGAACAATGTTGGTCGGATTATTTGCCAAGGCGCTTGCTCCAGATTTCAATTGTGTTGATGAAAGCGAGGAGAAAAAACGAAGCAATCAACAAGATGGTGGCAATAGCGGTGGCTTCTGGGAAAGCCATTTCCTCGAGCCTGGTTACAATAAGAACAGGCGCAAGTTCTGTTTTGTAGGGGATATTACTGGAAACAAATATAACCGAACCATACTCGCCCAATCCTCTTGCAAACGCTTGGGCAAACCCGGAAAGTATCGCAGGAAAAACCGTGGGCAACAAAATGCGCAGAAAAATCTGAAGGCGACTGGCACCCAAAATCGATGCAGCTTCTTCGACTTCGGGCTCGATCTCTTCCAACACGGGTTGCACGGTACGAACCACAAACGGAAATCCAGTAAAAACAAGAACCCAGACAATAGCGAATTTTGTATATGCAGCATTGATTCCAAGAGGCACAAGATACTGACCTAGCCAACCACTTTCCACATAAAGGCTCGAGTACACCAAGCCTGCGACTGCAGTGGGAAGCGCCAGGGGAAGATCGATCATGGCATCTACAAATCGCTTAAAGGGAAATTCATAACGAACAAGAACCCAAGCAACGAGAAACCCAATAACAGCATTGATGAGTGCAGCAAGAAAGGCAGTGGTGAAGGTAAGGGAATAAGCGGCACGTGTTCTTTCACTCCAAACTATATTCCAAAACTCGGCAGGGGAGAGAGATGCTGCTTTGATGAAACAGGCTGAAAGCGGAATAAGTACGAGCAAGCTTAGGTAGGTAACGGAGTAACCAAGGCTTAAACTAAGGCCCGGAAGTGGACTACCTTTGCTGGGTTTCATAAAAGCCACCAAACTCTTCTCTAAAATAAATGGCAGGCAATACTAGCGTTTGCCTTCATTGCGGATGGCCTTAAACACCTGGTCGAATATACCATCCTCAGCAAAAAAAACCGACTGCACTTCAGCCCACGAATTTCCAACCACACTAAGTTCAAAAAGTTTCATGGGCGGAAACTTAGATTCAAATTCTTTGGCAATCGAAGGATCGGAAGGCCGATAGCCATTTTTCGCAATGATACGCTGGGCTTCTGTACCGTAGTAAAAGTTAAGATAGATTTCAGCAAGATCTCGGGTGCCCTTGGAATCTACATTAGCATCTACAACTGCAATGGGAGGATCTACCTTGATGCTAGTGGAGGGGTAGACAATTTCGAGCAGGCCCTCGGATTCCTGGACCGCCATGAGCGCTTCGCTTTCAAATGAAAGCTGAACATCGCCGATTTTCTTTTGAAAAAAGGTAACTTGAGAAGCCCTAGCAGAGCCATCCATCACGGGAACATTTTTGTAGATTTTTTTAAGGAATTCGCGAGCCTCAGAATCTGAGTGCCCCTTTTCCAACATATAACCCCAAGCGCTAAGGAAAACCAATCTACCATTGCCGGATATCTTTGGATTAGGAGTAATAATGCCCATGCCTGGCTGAGCCAAATCATTCCAATCCATTATCTTTTTGGGATTACCTTTACGAACGAGAAAAACAATCGCAGTGCCCCAAGGAGGAGAAACAACTCCTTTGGTTTTTTCCCAACCAGAGTGGAGCAGTTTTTTCTTGGCAATAGCTTCCATATCGGTAAAAAGCGCGAAAGAAGCGACATCTGCAGGCAAACCATCGGCAATGGAGCGCGCCTGGCTGCCAGACCCTCCATGCGACTGAAAAATCTGAACCTTCCCGCCTTTAAATTTTTGCCAATCTAGAACAAAGGCCTCATTAATTTCATGAATAACTTCACGAGTGGGATCGAAAGAAACATGAAGCAGTTCGAGAGTTGTAGAAACAGCGCGTTTCTGGATTGGCTGAATAGCTAAGAACAAGAGTGAAAAGGCAACAAAACCGCCAAAAAAAGCAGCATTCGTACCCGAAAACAAGAATTCGAAATTGAACCTTTTCATTGAAATAAACAAGCCCCAAACAACTAAATATCATAATCATTATCACATTAGTGATATTTGTTTGCCTTGTGAAGAGCAATATCTGCAGAATTTGTTAATTAACCCATAATATTTGAAAAAAGAAGCTTAAACATAAGGATAGCGACCTATATTTTAACTTTTCATTCGATTTTGCCTTGATATTGCTCTAGGATCTCCCAGATTGCGATACATCTTTGCTGAAAGAGCTAAATTGACTATGATTAAGACTAATCAGTAATCGCAAAAGGAATAACCAAGGTTGCAGGAATCGCAAGCTATGAATCCGGGTGATGTAAACCAGCCAAGCGCATTGTCAGGCAGACCTAAAAGAGGCGTTCCCGAAGGGCTTTGGCTTCGCTGCCCAGGTTGCAAAGCCAGCATTTTTCGCAAAGAAGCGGAAAACCAATTCAATATCTGCCCCGAATGCGATTACCACTTCTACATGCCGACCAAAGAACGAATCGATCAACTATTAGACGAAGATAGCTTCGAAGAATGGTTCCGAGATCTGCGCCCATGCGACCCACTAGGATTTAAGGATCGCATCCCTTACAAAGAAAGAATTTTATCGGAACAGGCAAAAACCTCGCTTTTAGATGCAGCGGCGGTAGGCAGGGGATTTATTCGCGGCAGGCCAGTCGTAGTTGGAATTACCGACTTCGCATTCATGGCAGGCTCGATGGGATCTGTGGTAGGCGAAAAGCTTTGCAGGGCAGCTGAAGAAGCAACCCGTTTAAAACTCCCACTAATCTTCGTAAGCGGTTCTGGTGGTGGAGCACGCATGCAGGAAGGCATTCTTTCCTTGATGCAAATGGCCAAAGTTTCTGCAGCCCTTGGGAGGCATCACCAAGCAGGTTGCCTGTATATCAGCGTCCTTACCAACCCCACGATGGGCGGCGTTGCTGCTAGTTTTGCATTTCAAGGCGATATTATTATTGCAGAACCAGGCGCACTGATTGGATTTGCAGGTAAGCGCACAATTTGGAACACCGTTCGGCTAGAACTACCAGAAGGCTTCCAAACCAGCGAATTTTTAATGCAACATGGGTTTGTTGATCGAATTGTACATCGGAAAGATATGCGAACCGAAGTTGCCACCATGGTTGATTATTGCGAAAAAGCCAGCAACTATTAACCCTAACTACTATGGATAGCGAGCCCTGCCAAAACTACTGCAGCGGTTTCTACTCTTAAGATAGTTTTCCCGACACAGATAATTTTAAGCCTTTTCTCTAAAGCCAACTTTACCTCGGCTGGAGAAAACCCACCCTCTGGGCCAATCCAGATATTAACTTTATCTAATGCGCCACGAACAATTTTACCTGAAGGATTATCCTCAACATTTGCAAACAGATTCAATTCGGATTCATCAATGTTTTGTACAGATTCCGCAAAGGTGATTGGCTCAGAAATTTCCATGAACCGATTTCGAAGGCATTGTTTACTTGCCTCGATAACACTGCGGCGCAATTTATCGGTATTAATCTGCTTAGCCCTTACTACCGAATATTCACAATCAAGTGGAACAAAACGAAAAACGCCAATCTCAGTGAGTTTTTCGATAAGAAAATCGCATCGCTGTGCCTTCGGAATGGATGCAAAAATGGTGAGTTTTACCTTGGGTTCGCGGCAAACTTCAGCAACCGATTTAACATCCAAGAGAACACGATTTTTTTTTGCTTCGAGAACCTCTGCCGAAAACTCTCTGCCATCACCGGAGAATAGGGCAATCATGCTGCCTGGGGCAATCCTGGAAACAACGGCAAGATGGTGAGCCTCGGGGCCCCGCAACTCCATAGTTCCCAAGGTTATTTCCAAACTGGTGTAGAATCGTTCCGACATTGTTGCTATTTCCTGTGCCAATATTAAGCCAACTGATGTGCATTTAAGGCCGTTTCTTAAAGCTCATATGTTAACCGAGGTTTTCGTGTCCAACACCCATAATCCTACAAGCAACTTGCACCTTACCAGAAAACAGCTCGATGACCTCGATGCATTGGTGCAAAAAATGCTCAACCTTCCTGAGGCCAACATACCTCGTGAAGCTCCCCAAAAAGCTGAGCCAGACTTTTCATCGATGGGAATATTTTCGCCTGGCGAAGCGCCTTGGGCACCAAAACCGATTGAACCCAGCACTATTCCAGCCGCAACAGCACCTGTAATCGCCCAATCACCCAAAGAAGAATACAAGCCTGCTGCCCCGCAATCAATACTTAACAGATACCCCCAAAGCGCCCCTGAATCATCTCCTAAAATCGAAGAAGTGCAAGCCGAACCTCAGGCACCTTCCGAGCCAGTATCAGGCTGGAAGCCATCGGCTTTAACTTGGGCGCCTCTAGCCCAATCATGGGAAAAATTACGCCAAGAAGAACTCGAAAAACAACAAAAAGAAATAAAACCATCGTTTGTACAGCCGATCGAAAAACCGATTGAAATCCCAAAAACAATCCCTTTGGAATCGAAACTAGATTTCGGCACCAACAAGGGTTCAACTCCCTTGAATTACAGTTCAAAAAGCGAACCGACTGAAAGAAAAAAACGTTCTAAATTAAAAACTGTCCTGCTTGATGCGGTGGGATTCTTGGGCATCATCTTATTTGTTTGTGCAGCAGCTTTATATTTAAGCAGTTCTTTCGGTTGGCCTATGAAATAAATTTGTGTATCCTGTTGTAAGTTAGCAATAGAATTCGCTGGACAGGAACTACCTTCGAAATGAATCTTACCGACGAAAATTTGCCCGAATCGAAAATTGCACCTGTAAACTACAGCATCTACGGAATACCCGGTGCTATATTAAGCTATCTTGTCCCAGGGTTGGGCCAGATTCTTCAAGGCCGTATTGGCAAAGGCCTGCTTTTCTTTTTCTGCGTCAATGGGCTGTTTTATTACGGAATGATGCTCGGCCAATGGAGCAATGTTTACCTCCCAAGGGCAAAAAATCTTCCCGCCATCTCTCTACCTTTTAATCTTAAAATCCCAAATTGTATTGCCTACCGAATGCAATACGCAGGGCAGTTCTGGATAGGCATATCGGCATGGCCCGCCATTTACCAAAACTACGAATATGATGAAGAATCAGATCCGCCGCTTGATCCTTATATAGGTAAATACCAACGCACTCCTCCAGAAACCGAACTTAACTTGTTACAAAATAGAAGCGACCGATCGTGGGATCTTGGTTGGGTATATACCGTCATCGCTGGAGTTTTAAACATCATGGTCATCTATGATGCTCTTATGGGACCGGTCGTGTTTATCCCAGAAAAACAAAAAGCCAAATAGATATAGGAATTTGATTGATGGAACTCGCCATGACCCCGATTATTGCAGCAGGATACTACTGGCATCTACCTTTTTTGATTTTGGTAATCAGCCTTGTTTACAGTGCAACCCGGCACGATGACTGGAAAATTATAAGTATTGAAGCCTATCGCTGGGGTGTAAGAATGCTTTCATTTCTTGGCATGATCGGGCTATTTCTTTACATAATTACTTTGCTACCCTAACAAAAAAGGATGGCATAAAAGCCATCCTTGATTCTCTCTTCAATCTCAAACCTGCGTTCACTACTTTCGTTTGGCAGTGGAACCCTGTTTGTCTCCATCAATAAAACTTTTGGTAATGCGATCACCTGCTTTAAGAACCACTTTTTTTGTATCAACAACTTTAGTTCCATTAAGATCCGTCTCGATTTTGAGCAAGTAAGAATAAGTTTTATCCGATTCAAGTTCTGGGGTTACAAAAGTACCAAACCCATCAGAGACAGCAAATGGCTTGCCATCAATAAATAAACTCGAATTCGCAGGGATTTCGACAAAAAGCTTAGCTCTATTTGAAGAAGAGGATTGGCTATTTTCTTCAACTTTGGGCACGGGCAACACTTCCTCAACCGGATCTGCCGGTGTGCTTCTTGGAATAACGCTAGCAGGGGTTGAATACATTGGGTTTTTCAAATAAGGCCCATAATAGACCCCATTTCCGGTTCCCCTATAAGAGTAACCAAATCCTGTATCATAATATGGGCCATAGTTATAGGATGCCCCATAACCGCCACCATATACCCCGTGCTGATACACATAACCACCATATGCATTAACTGCATAAGCTTTTTTCAAATGCCAAGCGGGGGTTTCAGAATTGCCTGCAAGGGCAGCAAGTAAAATTACACTGTACATAAAACACCTCGATATAAAAATAACCTCTCCCCACACTATTCTTTAACTGTTACCCAAAATTAACGATATTCAAGAAAATATAACCAAACTCTTTCGTTTATAATGACTATATTTAAGGAAGTACCACAATAATCGTTAACAACTAAACAACCTACGAACACTTATGAAGCCAATTTACCTTGATTACAATGCTACAACCCCCATCGACCCAAGAGTTTCAAAGATAATCTGCGATTCCCTTAACGGGGACGATTTTGGGAACCCTTCAAGCACCCACGCCTATGGAAAAGCAGCCAAAACTATTGTGGAAACTGCTAGGCAAAAGCTTGCAAAAGCCATCAACGCAGAACCCGAAGAAATCATATTCACAGGGGGCGGCACCGAGGCTAGTAATCAAGCAATACTAGCAACAATGATGTCAGATTTGACAGGATTTTTAAAAAGACTGTTCGCAAAAAAAGGCCACATGATCCTAAGCGCGATTGAGCACCCCGCAACCTACAAACCAGCAGCATATCTTGCATCGATGGGTTTTGAAATCACCACGGTGGGAGTGGATCGGCAAGGCTTGGTAGACCCTGATGAAATCAAAAAAGCCATTCGCAAAAACACCAAACTAATTAGCATCATGCATTCGAACAACGAGGTTGGCACATTACAACCCATCGAGAAAATCGGAGAAATCGCCCGATCCAAAAACATTTTGTTTCACTCAGACGCGGCACAGTCCACAGGAAAAGTTTCATTAAATGTCAAGCAACTAGGGATTGATTTTCTTACCATTGCAGGGCACAAACTTTATGCACCAAAAGGAATTGGTGCATTGTATATCCGAAAAGGATCAACAATAGGTCCTTACCTTCATGGCGCAGGACACGAATCTGGACTAAGAGCAGGCACCGAAAATGTACATTACATTGCAGGCCTTGGCGAAGGCGCTGTAATTGCAACAGAAAATATGGCCCAGGAATCCACCCGCCTAACGAACCTCAGAGAACAACTTTACCAAGGGTTAAAAAAAGAACTAGGCGATAAAATTGTGCTCAATGGCCACCCAACGCTGCGCCTGCCAAATACACTCAATGTTAGTATCCTTGGTTGCAAAGGCTGGGAAATATTAGAGCAAACACCAGAAATCGCAGCCTCAACGGGGTCAGCATGCCACGAAGGCAAAGTATTGTATTCCGCTGTATTATGCGCAATGCTCACCCCACGGCACCAAGCTGAAGGGGCGCTGCGCCTAACCTTAGGGCGATATTCAACTGCAGATGAAGTAGCACGAGCAACAGATTACATTTGCAAAACCGCAAGAAAATTAATGGCTTAAACTAAAACTCCTTGGAACGGAGGTTTTGCGATCCCAACGCCATGGGGATGAGAGCCGCCATCAATCCAATCAATGAACCGCTGGCAATGCCTGCAATAATAAAAAGAATGCCCGTAAACGAAGGATTTACATAGTTTTCCCCCGTATGATTCAAATGCCAGATTCCAGAAAGCAAACCCATTAAGAGGATGAGAAGAAAAAGCGAGATCACCAGATTGAGGGTGCCCCCGAAACCCGCAGCAATTTTTGATGGATCGGTTTCCTTAAAGTTGGGAAGGCATGCACCTAAACCAACACCCAATGCACAAATCCCAAGGCTTGCAACCAAGGTTGTCCAAATATGTACAAGGTGGTAATCAAAAGGCATTTTCAGCATAAAATCACTAAAGATAACCAATAAAATTGCAATAGGAGTGGTACTCCAGAATGCAAAATGAAACTTAGCCCAGAGAATAGATTCCCGAGTCATAGGAACTAGGCCAAGTATCCAAAAATTTTTGCCTTCAAGACTAATCATTGGGAAAACAAATCTTCCAACATAAGTGCATTGAAGCAACGAAACAGCAAATAAATTCAGCATGCTAACGCCATTTTGATAAGGCCAAGTCACCTCACCACGAAAGGACCTGCGAACACTTCCAAAATATAGAAAAAGTAGGAATCCAAAAACTAACACCTGCACCCATTGCCTGGGCTCCCTGCGAAACGCACGAAAATCCTTAAGGATAAGCGCTCTTCGAGCAGAGCCAAGAAACCCCAGAGACTTTTCAAATAATCGATCCAGAAAAAAGGCCCTGCTCGATTTCTTAGAGGTTGATCCAAAAGCAATCATCCTGTCGAAAGCCCTGCGATAAAGCACCTTTGATAGTAATGCTCCACCAAGATAAAGCATCATACCGTTTGACCAAATTAGCAGAAGATTAAAGTTGGCTTTGGAAACATCGCCTCGCCCCGCAGCTCGAAGGCCACGCGAAATCCAATAGGATGGTAGGCCCGACCATCTTGAAAACTCAAACTGTCTTAAGGTTGCGTCAACAAACTCACGATCTATACCATCCCTTTTAACAGAACTAAAAAATCTTCCCATACCCGAAAGCACGAGAAAAACAAACATAACAACCAAGATACTAAAGAACAGCTTTTTACCTTTTGGTAAAAGCCCTGCAATCAACAAGCATAGTACCGCCCCAATAGAACCTGGGATCAGCACATATCCAAAAAAGAAAAAAGGTAGGTAGATATAAAAGAGCATTGGTGAATCTGCTACGACCCCAAAAGCAATAAGAATCGGGCTGCCTAGTATCACAAAAGCCCAACTGCTAAAACCAATGGCTTCAACAAATCGGTAAGCAAAAATGCGATCAGCCTTGATGGGCTTTGTAAGCAAAAAATTAGTTTCAGGAGAAGAAAACAAACCGCCATATAAAATCATACCGGAAGAAAGCACAAGCAGAGAGCCAAGAGAGAAAAAAAGCAAGTCAAACAAAAGGCCGATAACGCCCCCACCCAAAGGAAGTTTTTGATCCTTAAGAAAGTTGAATCCTGCGAGACTGGTGCCAAACACCAAGCCCCAAATGATGAAACTACAAAACAATAAAACCAAAGGCCTAATAAGCAACACCCCCTTAAGAGCAGCAAACACATTCGAAAATGTGCGCATTCGCATCTTGAACAAAGCTAAACCTGAAGCGGGGTAAGCCCCCAGTTCTGGGCGCTTAGATAACTCGTTCAAATTAGGAGGATCATTAAAACTTTTCATCCTGCTCCAATTTCTCATGGGTCATTTTCAAAAAGACTTCTTCAAGCGAACCCCCAGTTTCGGATTGCTCTCTAAGCGATTCAAGAGAACCACATGCAACCAATCTCCCCTGAAAAATGATGCCGATACGATCTGCAACCTCCTCAACGATATCGAGAGAATGCGAGGAAAGAAAAATGGCCTTGCCCTGATCTGCCTGATTTCTAAGCACATCCTTAAGCTTCCGAACACTTTTAGGATCTAACCCAACAGTGGGTTCATCAACCACCAGAACCTCAGGCTCATGAAGCAAAGCCGAAGCAAATACCATACGCTGCCTCATTCCATGCGAGTATCGCTCGGTTAAATCATCAATAAAATCTTCGAGGCCAAACAACTTGTTAACCTCAACTATTTTTAGAGCAATCAGATCGCGCTGCATACCGTAGACATCGCCGATGAATTCTAAAAACTCTCTACCCGTAAGTTTTTCGTAAAGAAAAGGAAGGTCGGGGACATAACTGATAAGGCGCCTAGCTTGATCACCCTGAGTTTTAAGATCATACCCGCAAATTTTAATCGACCCGGAACTCGGAAAAAGCAAACCACATAACATCTTAATGGTCGTAGTTTTCCCAGCCCCATTAGGACCAAGAAACGCAAAAAGCTCACCTTTTTTTACAACCAAATCCATATGGTCGACCGCAAGCTTGTCGCCATACTGCTTGCAAACATCAAGGATTTCGATTGCAGGAACCGTATTGTCAATATTAGTCATTGAACATCCAGGAATTAGTTTAAACGAATTAAATCCCACTCCATCGATTCAGACAATCTGTTTTTCTGCCTGATCACCATGCCGTTTTGCAAGCCAACCCATACGGTTGACTCGAGGTCGCTTCCATTATAATCAATCACTAGGCAAGGGATTTTTTTTCCTCCCCACATAACATCAACGGGCTGATTGCGGACCGTTGCAATCACAGACCCCATGCCCTGATCCAATCCACCCTGAGTAGGCCCTGCAGAAAACGCCATTGATAACGGATCAAAGAAAGGCTGCTTCCAGGTGCGCCCAGGGTACAGGCCAAGAATGCGATGAACAGGTAAAAAAGGCTGAAAAACCGCACCAGAAACTGGCACCTCCATTGCCTCAAGCTTAAACGTGCGTTCACCCAAGCTGCTATCAACCTTAACCTCAGGGCTTAGAAAACCGTTGGATACATCTCCACTAATCTCGAGTGTCAAAGGAAAATCAACACCACGGATCGACTCGATCTGCACCTTGGCTTGCAACCCAAGCATATCGCCATCTCTATGAATACGGAATTCATTCCGCATCAACTTTAGGTTCAAAAAATCCCGTGCGGGTTTGACTGCCGTATTAGTAGGCTGAGTATATTCAGCCCATAACCAGAATTCATCTTCTTGGCCATCCACCAAAGTAATGCCCGTGCGAAGTTTCAAAAACTCTTCACCACGCACAACCACTTTCCAGTTTACAACTGGGCGAAGGTTTCCAGCTTCATCCGCCAAATCAACATAAAAAGAAGGTGGTTGCCCAGAACGAATTCGGGGAAGTATTTCAGCATAAAAAAGTGATGTATTAACCACAACAAATAGCGCAACGATCATCACACTTATCAATCTTGGTGGCATGAATCGTTCCTATTTGTTAAAAATAACTCTTGGATAGTTTTTATATAGGATGAAACTAACACTTTACAGGCTGATTACTCATAGAATTTCTTCGTTCTTTATTAATCAAGCTTTTTAGGCAAACAGCGTGGAAGCAGGAAACCCGATATGACCGAGAAAAAACTTATTGTCGGTGTGCCCGCAGAAATAAAAAATCACGAGTACAGGGTCGCTCTAACTCCAGTCGGGGTAGATGAACTTTGCAGAGCAGGGCACCAAATCTTAATTCAATCAGGCGCAGGATTGGGCAGCGGTATCTCAGATCAGGATTACCTCAAGCATGGCGCAACTATAATTGCAACACGCGAAGAAATCTGGTCTCGAGCAGACCTTATCGTAAAAGTCAAAGAACCCATGGAACTAGAATGGCCGTTGATGCGTAAAGCTCAGGTTATTTTTACTTACTTTCATTTTGCTGCTGATGAAAAACTCACGCAAGCAGTCATGAAAAGCGGGGCTACCGCTGTTGCTTATGAAACCATCAAAGATTCATCCGGGCACCTACCACTTCTAACCCCAATGAGCGAAGTCGCAGGAAGAATGAGCATTCAAGAAGGTGCAAAATATTTGGAAAGACCTTTCGAAGGCAGGGGAATACTGTTAGGCGGGGTTCCCGGGGTGGCACCTGCAAATGTTGTTATTTTAGGGGCGGGTGTTGTTGGCGCAAACGCTGCCAAAGTTGCGGCGGGACTTGGCGCAAATGTCACTTTGTTAGACATCAACCTAGACCGCCTTAGATACCTGGACGATGTTATGCCTAAAAATGTGACCACCCTGTTTAGCGATAGGCACAGCCTAAGACAAAGCCTTGCGACAGCGGATCTTTTAATCGGGGCTATTTTAATTCCCGGAGCCAAAGCCCCTCATTTGGTAAAACGAGAAGACCTTAAAATAATGCTCCCCCGTGCGGTGATTATCGATGTTGCAATTGATCAAGGTGGGTGTGTGGAAACTTCAAGGCCTACTACACACCACCAACCAACATTTATTGTTGACGATATTGTTCATTACTGCGTAACAAATATGCCCGGTGCGGTTGGAAGAACCAGCACCTTTGCTCTGACAAATGTTACACTGCCTTTTGTACTTCAACTTGCAAAGATGGGGATTGAAGGTGCTGCTGAAAAAAGCCGCGCCATCGCATCTGGTATCAATATTTTCGAGGGCAAAATAACCAATAGCGCTGTTGCCCAAACCTTTGGCTTGCCATTCTCTCCGATTGCAGGATCAAACTAATGCCGATTGATGCCCCCAAAGAAGACAACTTTTATATTTCCGTAAGTCAGCTAAACACCTTGGCAAAAGACTTGCTCGAAGGGCAATTCCCAGCCCTCTGGATAGCTGGAGAAATATCAAATCTCTCTAAACCTGCATCTGGGCATGTCTATTTTTCGCTTAAAGACGAACAAAGTAGCGTAAGGGCAGTGATATTTAAAGGGCATGCACTAAGGCATGGCCGCAACCTGCAAGAAGGAAAAAAAATCATTCTTCGAGGCAAACCCAGTCTCTACGCTGCTCGAGGTGAGTTTCAAGTCATAGGCGAAGATGTAAAACTTATGGGAGTTGGCGAGCAAGAACTTCTTTTAAGGCAACTTAAAGAAAAACTTAAAGCCAAAGGATACTTCAATCAGGAAAGAAAAAGGGCGATCCCTCCTTTTCCGAATAGGATCGGACTAGTCACAAGCGCAACGGGTTCAGCTGTACGCGACATGCTTGAAGTGCTTGGAAAACGATGGCCGATGGCAGAAATTTGGATTTCTCCTGCAAGAGTTCAAGGCGACTCCGCACCCTCTGAAATAGCCAATGCAATAAAACTACTTAACCGCTCCAGCCTGATTGAAGATTTCAAAATAGATGTAATGGTGGTTGGCAGGGGAGGGGGTAGTTCTGAAGATTTGTATGCCTTTAATTCCGAAATTGTTGCAGATGCACTTTTCGAATCCTTAATCCCAACCGTTAGTGCGGTGGGCCACGAAGATGATTTTACACTCGCAGATTTAATTGCAGATTTAAGGGCTGTAACCCCCACCGAAGCTGCCACCAGAATATCACCTAACCAACACGAAATTGCTGATCATCTAGAAGCTTCAGCAGAATACATGCATCAGTCTATAGATCTAAAAATTCAGAAGTTTCACCAGCATTTAAAATTGCTCTCAACACGAAGATGTTTGCAAAAACCATTGGATTATTTGAATCAAAAATCGCAACGCTTTGACGACACGATCGAAAAGTTCAATCGCACTTCAAGCACCTTTATGCGCCAAAAATCAGAAAAAATTGCATTTTTCATTGAGAAGTTGCAAGCACTTAGCCCGCTTAATATCCTTACCCGAGGCTACAGCATAACCATGAAAGCAAAACAATTTGAATCTGATAAAGCAACAGTCATTGCTTCTGCAGAATCTTTGGCCCTAGGCGACTTGCTTTGTACTAGGCTTCACAATGGAACTGTTATCAGCGAAGTTAAAAATATCGAAATCTAATCACCATTTGGAGAGTTAAGGCACCATGGCAATCAAAAAAAATACAGCCCAAAAATTCGAAACCTCACTCAAAGATCTTGAAGAAATTGTCAGAGAGCTCGAGAACAGTCAGATCGATCTTGATGACCACCTTAAGCTTTACGAAAAAGGCATTCGCCTAATTCAAAGTTGCCAACTTAGCCTCAAAGAAGCTGAACAAAAAATCCAGCTTTTAAGTGGAGTTGATGCTTCAGGGCAACCTCTTTTGCAAAAATTCAACCACGAATCCACTGAAGGAAAAGAGCAACAAGGATTGTTTTCTGTGGAAAAAGACAATCTCCCCAGTTAACTTGATCGACAAAGCTTGCCTGATCGCTATTATTTCACAATTGCTTGGGCGAAGCTTGCAAAGGTTTAGTATACCTGTTGGCGATGGCCTAGGAATTAATGCTAATATGTGCCCTTGCCTTTGCTGTTGGTTTTTAAGGAAATAAGAGTGTTGCAAAAGATATCCAAGGATCAGGATAATTTCCTCAGTGTTTGGAAAACCCTAGCATCCAAAGTTGATACTCATTTAAGTAATTGCCTTCAACAGCAAGAAGGTATGCCTGTTCGTTTGTTGGAAGCAATGCGCTATAGCGTGCTTGCTCCCGGGAAAAGGCTAAGGCCTGTTCTTGTATTACTGGCATCAAATGCCTTTGGTTTTGAAAACACAAATCCATGGCCCGCAGCGTGTGCTGTAGAATTTATTCATGCTTATTCATTGATTCACGACGATCTGCCTGCTATGGATGATGATGACTTAAGACGTGGCAGACCAACTTGCCATAAAGTTTATGGCGAAGCCTTGGCAATTCTTGCGGGAGATGCGCTTCTTACAAAAGCCTTCGAAGTGCTGGCTAAGAGTTATCCAGCCCTAGCCGGCGCAGAATGCTGTTTAGAACTAGCAAAAGGGGCAGGGGCCAGCGGAATGGTTGGGGGCCAAGTAGAAGATTTAGCGTGGGAAGGAAAACCCGGAGTGCGGGGCGAAGATCACCCTAAAGAAGCAACAATAGAGCACTTAAAGAATTTGCATGACCGAAAAACAGGAGCTTTGATTCGGACAAGTCTAAAATTAGGGGCAATAGTTTCGTTTGCTAGCCAAAACCGAACACCCCCTGAAGATTTGTTGCAAATACTTGATAACTACGGTCAAAATATTGGGTTAGCCTTTCAAGTAACTGACGATCTTCTTGATGTTCTAGGAAAATGCGAATCTGCAGGAAAACGAGTTGGAAAAGATGCGCAAAAGGGTAAACTAACTTATCCCGGTTTATTGGGGATTGAACAGAGTAAGCTTTTAGCGGTAGACCTTTGTAAAAATGCGCAGAATCTGGCAAGCCAACTTGGCCCCAATGCTGCGCCTTTAATTGATTTGGCGGATTACCTTGTTTCACGCGATCATTAGGTATAATGAAAACACATCTGGCAATCGACGCCGGGTTTTAGGATGCACAAAGGATAGTTGCAATGCATAGAATTCTTCCGAAAATTGAAGGCCCCGAAGATCTTAAACTTCTTGACCATCAGGAACTTGAAATCCTATGTCAGGAAATGCGGGACGAATTAGTCCGAGTACTTAGTTTAAGACCTGCGCATTTTGCCAGCAATTTGGGCGTGGTTGAATTATGCGTCGCACTTCACTTGAGCTACGATTTCTCCAAAGACCGCATTATCTGGGACACCGGGCATCAGATTTATCCCCATAAATTAATTACGGGCCGTTATCG
The DNA here is from genome assembly GCA_945897965.1 of Candidatus Kuenenia stuttgartensis. Lineage (GTDB taxonomy): Bacteria > Planctomycetota > Planctomycetia > Gemmatales > Gemmataceae > UBA969. The sequence continues at coordinate 17,405 of CAMDHK010000001.1, forward strand.
AAATTTTGATACCATTCGCACTAAGGGTGGCCTGATGGGTTACCCTAATCCCGCTGAAAGTGATTTCGATCTTTTCATGACAGGCCATGCAGGCTGCAGTCTTTCTACTGCTCTTGGATTAAAAGTCGGCGATGACCTCAACGGGAATACCGACAGGCACAGTATTGCAGTTATAGGCGATGGGGCCCTTCCTTCGGGGATTGTATTTGAAGCACTTAATAACGCTGGTGGCCTTGATAAAAACCTCCTCGTAATTCTTAACGACAATGAAATGTCGATTTGTCCAAGAGTGGGATCGCTTGCAAAATGCCTTGATCAAGCAAGATTAACCTCGCTTTACCAAGATTCAAAACGACAAATAAAAGACCTTCTGGAAAAGATTCCTTTCGGTAGCGTCGCAAAACAAGCTCTTGAACAACTAAAAGACGGACTCAAAGCGTCTTTAATGGGCGGAAGATTGTTCGAAGAGTTTGGATTCCGCTATTTTGGCCCAATTGATGGCCATGACTTGCCCGGAATGCTCAAATGGTTTGCCGATATCAAAGAACAAAAAGGCCCAATCCTTTTGCATGTGCTCACCCAAAAAGGATGCGGGGTACCTCAGGCAAGTGAAGATCCTGTTACATTCCATACACCACCAGTTTTCGAAAAAGTTGGCCCAGAGCGGACCCTTATTTCAATGAAAATGGGCGGAAGCAAAGGTTACACCGATGCTGTTAGCTCTAGCATTTTCAAAATCATGCAGGAAAACAAAAAAGTTTGCGTTATAACTGCGGCCATGTGCCAAGGAAACAAACTCGAAAAGATCAGAGAGGTATTTCCCGAGAGATTCTTTGATGTGGGCATTTGCGAATCCCATGCAGTCGCTTTTGCAGCGGGCCTCGCCAAAACTGGTAATCGCCCTATCGTTGATATTTATTCAACATTCTTACAACGATCTTTTGATCAGGTTTTTCAAGAAGTATCTCTACAAAATCTACCTGTACTCTTTTGCTTGGATCGCGCGGGGATTACCGGCCCCGATGGCCCTACCCATCATGGGGCTTTTGATAATACCTACATGCGGGTTTTCCCCAACATGACCGTGATGGCTCCTGGTGATGAACTTGATGTTGAACCAATGCTTCGTCTTTCGCTGGCTCATAATGGCCCCACGGTTATTCGATACCCAAAAGCCAACCTCGAGCGTATTGAACGCGATTTTGTCCCCCTTGAAATTGGGCAATCAGAAGTCCTTGAATGGGGCGACGACATCACCCTTATTGGCTATGGAACCCTGCTTGGCGAATGCTGCAAAGCTGCTGATATTTTACGTGAAGAAGGCTTCCAAGTTGGCATCATCAATGCTCGATTCTTAAAACCATTAGATAAAAACACCTTGTTTAAAGCCATGGAAGAATCCAACTTGGTTGTTACCATCGAGGAAGGATCTTTAGAAGGTGGGTTTGGTAGTGCGCTTCTTGAAGCCGCCAACTCTGCTGGTATTGAAACCCGCAAGCTGATTCGACTTGGGTTGCCCGATAGTTTTGTCGAACATGGTGAAAGAACCGAACTTCTTCATGACTTGGGGCTTGATGCAATTGGCATTGCCAACGCTGCAAAGCAATGGTTCGCAAAAGATGTAACCGCCTCCAGACAAACCCTTGGAAAATAACCTACGGACCTCCACATTTGATGAAAATTTTCATCCTAGGAAATGCACAACGCCCTGGCGTCACCACCCAGTCAGAAAAACTACTCCCCTTGCTTAAAAAGCACTTTGAAGTTGTATTGGTTGATCTTGAACAAAAAGAAGACCTGTCCAAACACAAAGCTGATCTTACTTTTGTCTTGGGAGGGGATGGCGCAATCCTCAGGGCTGCTAGACAAATGGGCTATAACCAAATCCCAGTACTTGGCATAAACCTTGGGCGCTTGGGCTTTCTGGCTGACTTAAATATTGCGGAACTAGAAGAGTGCATTCCGGAAATCGCCAAAAGCAATTTCAGGATTACCAGCCACCTGATGTTTGAGTGTCTCACCAATGTAAAAGATAAATCTGGGCCCTTTTTGGGCCTTAATGAGATTTCAATCCATGCTGGTGCACCTTTCCATATGGTTGAAATTGATTTAATTGTCGATGGGGAAACCGTTTGTACCTATATGGCAGACGGTTTAATTATGAGTACCCCTATCGGGTCAACGGCCTACAATCTTTCTGCAGGCGGGCCTATTTTAAATCAAGAAATCGAAGCGTTTGTCATCAATCCGATTTGCCCACATGTGCTTACAAGCCGCTGTGTAGTTGATTCTTCGGCAAAAGTTTACAATTTGGTCATGAACCGGGTAACTAAAGGAACCAGCCTTGTTATCGATGGACAGGAAAAAATCACACTAGTTAAAGGCTCCAGCATCACTTTCAAAAAAGCACCTATAAAATTCCAATTGGCCAAGGTTGCCAATAAAAACTTTTATCGCACTCTGCGTGAAAAATTAAATTGGGGCGTACACCCAAACTACCGCATTGAAACTAATTAAACCTATGCATAGCAACAACTTACACTGTATTAAAGCAGTAGTTTCCGGAATGGTCCAAGGTGTTGGATTTAGACAAACAGTCCTTCAAATCGCCCAGCATTTGGAACTAGTTGGGCGAGTCAAAAACCTGCCAAATGGAACCGTTGAACTCTCGGCCGAAGGAGATAAGGAAAAGGTTGACTCATTCCTAAAATTGGTACAAGATAGATTTCACGATAACATCACAGATATAAAGGTAAATATTATTTCCTCTCTTGGCTATGTCGACTATAACATAGATTATTAAAGTGCTGCTTTTACTTATTTGTACTGTGTTTTGCTACTTAGCATGTTGGTTTTTCCCGAGGCTTGGATCTTATGAACTTATCGTTTCAACAATGGCTTATAGAATCAGGCTTTATTTGGGCCCAATTTTTAATCGCCATTCCTTGGATGATCACTCTTTTCTTCTCGGAAAATTACTCCAACGCCAAACCCAAAACTATTGCATTATTGGGCACATTGGCAACCATGTTTATTCTAGGTGCGATTTTTCCCCCGATTTTTCATACCTTCCTCCAAGAAACCAATAGTATCGAAACCGCTGGTAGAGTTTACGGAGGGATCTTTCAAACACAGCTTATACTTGACACCTTTGTTCTTACTTTTTTTGTCCTACTCAAAATCTGGCCTAAGGGTGGTGCTGTTGCTCAAGCCGCTTTTCGTGAAGGCATCAGGCAACCTATGTTTTGGCTCCTTTCCAGCCTCGCACTTTTTGCTCTGCTTGTTTCACCTTTTATTCCTTACTTCACCTTCGGCGAAGATCTCATTATGGTTAAGGAACTAGGCTACGACACCATAATGCTAGCAGCAGTGGTGTTCGGCACTTTGGCAGCCAGTATTTCCGTAAGTGAAGAAATCGAAGGCCGTACCGCAGTCACACTCATGAGTAAACCCATTTCACGCAGGCAATTTCTTATCGGTAAATTTGTCGGTATTCTTCTTTCAGCTTTCCTCATGTCCTCGATTTTGTTTGTCATATTTCAATCCATCCTTCTTTACAAACATTGGCTCGACAGAATGGATCCTGTATCCAACCCCGAGTGGATCAAACTTTTTTTATCTAATTCAACTCTGCCATCCGAAACCAAAGACCTTATCAACGGGCTTGCCTTCTGGATACAACACACACTTGAAACCTTCCCAGGCCTAATTCTCAGCTTTTGCCAAGTCAGCGTTTTGGTTTCCATTTCCGTGTCGCTTGCAACTCGCTTGCCCATGGTTGTAAATCTTAGCACCGTACTCGTAATCTATTTTCTTGCACACCTGACCCCTGTACTGGTTGCGATTGGCGAAAAAGCTAAAGCAACAGACCCTGATTCTCCAGTTTCGCGACTTCTTGGATTTATGGCGGGAGTCTTTGATTTATTCCTGCCAGGCTTGGAGTTTTTCCGGGTGGGACCAGCCATCGTTGGCGATACGCCTCCAGATTTTATACCCTTTGCTATTTATGTTTTATCCGTTAGTTTCTATGGATTAATTTACACCACAGTTGCACTTATTGTTGGCCTGATTTTGTTTGAAGATCGAGATCTGGCTTAGATAATTTTTTGCCACGGATTTGGCACTTACACGGGTGGGATATGCCCGAAGTTATTGAACATGAACTGTTTTTTTTCAAACTTATCAACTACCAATCCACCCATCGTTGGTTGCGTTATGTTGCATTTTTTCTGTCGTTTCTAAAATACTCAGCAATTTTGTTTGTCTTATTTCTTTGTTGGTGCACATGCTTTTTTCTATTTTCGGAAGCACTCCCATTCATAAAAAGTGAAACAGATTTAACCCCAGGGCCTAAAACTTCATCAGCATTTGTCAATTACTTTTGGGCTTGGATTTCGCTTCACGGTTGGGGCCCAAACCCACAAATTGCAATTTCAATACTTATCCCCTCTTTCAGCTTTTCTTTTCTTGTAATCCGCTTGTTGGAACAATCAATCTGTTTTTATGGCAAAGAAAAACAACTCTCCATATTACAAAAAGTTTTCTATCAGAATGATTTTTTAAAGTCTCAACAATCACTGCTAAACCATACAGGAAAAATTTCGGATGTAGATAAACTCATCGAAAAAACTGGCGAACTCTTTTTGCTTTACACCTCTAAAATACAACCAACTATTATTGCAATAATTCTTTTTACCACTGCAGGGCTAATTGCAAATACTGCTCTTTTTCTTATATTCTCTGGGTTATTCTTCCTTATTCTTGCCATTCAGACAATTCTTGCAAACAAAATCAAACTGCTCCTTCAGGAACAAAAACAATCCTCTGCGATTGAATCAGTCTGGTTTCTTAAACTTTACAATGTCATGTCCTTTTCTAAAGCTTTCGGACTTTCACACATATGGCTCGAAAAACTTTCCCTTGCATCAGACAAACACCTAAACACGAAATTACGGATCAACCTCTACATCAACCTTGAACAACACCTCGGATATTTTTGCTTCATTCTATGCCTTGGAATTTATCTTCTGTTATCCGAAATTTTCCTAACCCTTAAAATAACAAGCACACCCGATTTATTCATCTCAGGCTCGACCGCTTTTTTTACTGCTTTTTATTCAAAGCTATTGATTAACTGCAAAAACATAATGAATGAGAATTTCCCAGCAACAACGGAACTGTTTAAAAAACTGGAAGACAAATCAGGATTTAACCAACATCATGAAGGCTCGCTTGCTTTCCCAATCTTCAAAACAATTCATTTAGATGCTATCTCCATTAAAAACCATTCCAATAACCCTTTAATCAACGACCTTACTCTTCATATCGATAAAAACAGCCGCATCGGTTTTGCTGGCCTTCTAAAAGAACAGCGAACAGCACTTGGTCTTCTCTTATCTTGCGCTCTTACCCCGGACATGGGGGAAATACGCTTCGACAACATCAACGCTAGAAGTTTAAACATCAATTTAATTCCAAAAGAAATAACTTTCGTCCCAGAACTATTCCAAATCATGCCTGACACTTTCCAAAACATCATATGCAATTACTCACAAAATCCTGATTGGCCAAGAATGCTTGAAGCAGCAAAATCCACTAACATTCATGCAGCCATTCTTACCCAGCCTGATAGTTATAATTTTTTTTACGATCCTGAAAACAGCTCTTTTGATTCTGTTTTTCAATTTCTTCTGGGCATAACTCGATCTGTTTACCTAGACGCAAAAACACTAATCTTGGAAGAACCTAACAATATTGATCCAACCCAAAACCAAGATATTATCAGTGCTGTTTACGAAAAAACACTTGGAGGAAAAACTATTATTTTTCTCCAGGGAAGCGAAGCAACTCTGTCTATTTGCGATAAAATTTACTTTTTTCAAAACAAAAGGGTAATCGCTTCGGGTACGCACAAAACCCTTTCACAAGATTACCCCGGCTACCATTTAATCAATAATCTTTAAGAATCGGCACGATATAAGTCTGTGGCTCTCCACCTGTCACTTGAATTTTCTTGTCCCAATCCACAAAAACATTCACCTCACTCCGAACACCAAACTCTTCAAGATAAATCCCAGGTTCAATGGAAAACAAACTTCCAGGAAGAATCTTCCTCGTATCCAAGGTCTCTAATCCATCAATATTTGCGCCATTCCCATGGGTCTCTTTGCCAATCGAGTGCCCGGTACGGTGGCAAAAATATTCCCCATAACCAGCCTTAACTATCACTTCTCGGGTTACATTATCAATTTCCCAGCCTTCGATTGGCGTGCCATCCGCAAAAGCTTTTGTTACTTTCTCAATCGCAGCGTCACGTGCACGGGATACAATATCAAAGATTTTTGTGTATTTTTCAGGTACAACAGTTCCAACAAATCCTGTCCGAGTCAGGTCGCTATAAATTCCTTCAGGATCGTTTAACTTGGCCCACAAATCAACAAGGATAAAATCTCCTTCTTGGATCTTTCGATCTGTTTCGCTGGAAGTAGAATAATGCGGGTCCCCGCTATGCGAGTTAACCCCAACAATTGGTGCGTGATCCGTAAACAAATTATTTCTGGAAAAATGTTCCATAATAATCCGAATTACATCACTTTCTTTAATTTCTATTTTTTTCCGAATTGATTCCGCAATAAAACGAAAAACAACCTCATATGCTTCCCGTGTATGAACTGCTGCATCAAGATGGTTTTGAAATTGCTTTTGGTTTAAACAAGATTCAAAAACTTGGATCAAATCACCCGAAGAAACTACATCAACTCCAAGAGTTTTGATGAATTCAATAGTCCCAGCATCAACTCGCGAAAGATACGGTATGGCATTGTTCGGAGAATATTCCATTGCGATTCTTTTTTTACCTGTCAAAACTGTTTTTAAGGATGACTCTAATTCCTGCCATCGAAGATAAATTTTTGAAATCCCTGGGTAAGAAGCAAGCGCAGCAGGTTCGATCTTATGATTAATTTTTACTGGATCACCGCTTGCAGGAATAAAATAAAACCAGCGTCTTGAGAGAAAAAGCTTTTCGGATAACCCAAGCACACGCCTTGCCAAAGGATTGCAAAAACGAAAATCATAAAGCAACCACCCATCAAACCCGAATTCTTTTAATTTTTCCTGTATCTTTTCAAGAGAAAACATTAAACACCTGCAATCTTTTAGAAGTAAATTTTAGAACCCTATCAACGTAGGTTATAATCTAAAGTAACTGGTTGATTTAACCCTTTATTTTAAATATTGAAATTAGATTATCATGGATATGGACCAATTCAATCTTGAACTTTCAGACCCAAGCCATCAATTCCACATAATGCACATGGAAATTGCACTCGAAGAAGCTCGTCTTGCAGAACAAGAAGACGAAGTGCCCGTTGGGGCTCTAATTATTTCTGCCAAAGAGGGCATCATCGCTCGGGCACACAACCAAAGAGAACTTCTTAAAGATCCAACTGCGCATGCGGAGATGATTGCAATCACCCAAGCAGCGCAATTCTTGCAATCCTGGCGCCTTGAAAACTGCATTTTATATGTAACCCTCGAGCCTTGCCCTATGTGCGCTGGAGCAATCGTTCAATCGCGTATACCCTGGGTTGTATACGGATGCATGGATCCAAAAGCAGGGGCATGCCATTCCCTTTTTAATCTTTTAAATGACCCTAGGTTAAACCATCGAAGTAGAGTTGTTACTGGTGTGCTTGAAAATGAATGCTCAAGCATTCTTTCGGAATTTTTCCAGAAAAAAAGGCATAACCGTAAAGGTTTTCCCAAATTGTGATGATCACAAGATATTTTGAATTTTAAATTGTCAAACTTATAACGCATTTGTAATCCTGTGGTAGATTCCATTTGATACCATTTTTAAAAGGGATTTTGTAAATGCGAACTTTCTACCTTACCTTAATCTTGTTCATCTGTGGGTATACTGCCGAAGCAGCAGATAATCTTAGGGTTTTTTCCCAACCCGAAATCCCCTCCCAAGAAGTTCTAGACAGGCTTAACCTAAAAATGATGTGGCGGGCATTCTCACCAATGGAAGGAAAGCGGGATGGTTATCACGATATTCAAATTTCAGAAAATCAAGTCATAGCCCAAACTCGAAGTGGCACAATAGTTGTTTTTAATTCAGAAACAGGCGAGGTCATTTGGAAATCTCACTTCGGGAAACCTTATCAAGTATTTTACAACCTTGCTTTCAACGACAAATTTGTTTTTGCAGTCAACGAAAATGATCTTTACGCTCTTGATAGAAAAACCGGTAATATTGCATGGCAATCAAGTTTTGGAATATCGATTTCTGCCCCACCATCAGTCGACAAGCATCACCTATATCTATCAGGATCAAACGGTAGAATTTATTGTTATGCTCTGCCTTTGTTCAAAAAGAATGGTGAATTTATAGGTTATGAAAAGTCCGACTTTTTCAATCGTATCACCAAAAAAGCAATTGTTGATGTTCCCGATAACGATGCTGAAGCAGATGCTTTAGCTCCCGCATTTGGTTCAGGAACATCTCGCTCGAGAGGCCCGCAACCAAAAATCATCTGGGAATTTCAAACCCGCTTGATTTTAAATTACCCACTCTTGGTCACTGATGAAATTGTTTCTGCTGTTGGCATTAAAGGCGACTTGGTAGCCCTTAACAAACATTCAGATTTAAGCCACACCACTCTTGAGGCGAACCAAGGTTACTCTGCCGACAAACCTGTCATTGTTCCTGCTTCCCTCTATGAATCTATTGCCTACATCGGTTCTATGGATGCTTGTTTACACTCTTTTGATTTGCAATCAGGAAAACTTTTATGGCGATACACGATTGGAAGCACAGTTCATCATCGCCCGTTTGTGACTGATAACGAAATATTTGTAACTGGTGAAAGAAACGGGTTGGTAAAATTATCTCGTGAAACCGGTTATCCCATGTGGAACATCAATAATGGAAACCGATTTACACAATCCCAAGAAAAATCTGATCGTCTAATCGCAGCTAATTCCAAGTTCCTTTACACCCTTGATCGAAGCGGCAGAATGGTGATCATTGATCGAAACAATGGTGCATATTTAACCACCTGGGATATTCATGACTTTGTATTTCCAGTTGTAAATCGAACGAACGACAGGATATTTCTTGCCGCAAACAATGGGTTATTAATCTCAATGCGTGACAGAGATTTTGTTAAACCTATGTTTCACGTTAAAAAATCCATTGAAAAAGGTTCCGATTCGGTTCCCACGATTGATGCACCAGCACCAAATGACAACATGAAAAAAATACTCGAAACCAAAATTAAGGAAGATGAAGGCGTTGAAAAGCCTCTTCAAGAATTGCTTGACGAATTAACAACAAAATACAATGTTAAGTTTGAAATCAGCAAAAAAGCATTTGCAGATATGATGATCAACGATGCAGACAAAAAACCTGTAAAAGCTTCAGCCGCTGACAATATTCCCTTTGCAGTATGGCTAACTGGAATTTTAGATCCTTTAGGAATTACTTACCAACCGGTTGAAGACACTATTCTTTTGTTTCCCGCAGCTAAACCAATGAAAGATAAATAATTACTTACTAGTTCCAGAAGTTTGAAATATCTTTTGAAAGAACCCTTGATTTTGATCTTTATCTGACGAGTTGTGCAGATATTTCGCCCACACTTCATAATTCGCAGGCAAGTTCTTACCTGTTATTGCCTGTAATGAATCTCTGCAACAATTCACCAATGCGACATCTTGTTCACTTTGGAGCACGGATAGCAAACATTCTGATGCTTGATATTCCTTGTATTTCCCTAACGCCTTAGCAGCAATAATTCTTTCATCAACTTTTTGTTGGCGATCCTGCTCAGAACCAACAACTGCTGGTTCTTTCAACACTTTAACCAGTAGCTCTAAACCCGATGGAGTTTTTACTTCACCTAAGGAATTCAGGACTTGGCACTTAATAACCGTGGCTGTTTCTGGATTAAAATTTGAAGCCCGATAGTAGGCATCTTTCAAAACTTCCGAGGTTCGCGAATCCTTAAATGTGCGAAGTGTTGATATTGCTTGAAGTCTGCATATCGCTTGTCGGTCAACTAATGCTGCGTCCGAAAGAATTTTAAATACCTTTTCTTGATCTTCAGCGGTTCCATTATTTGCCAATGGTTCTTTAAGGGAAGCAAGTGCAGCAGCACGTTTATCCCCATCTACACTCTTTTCTAAAACGACCAAAGGCGGATCAGAAGGCATAAACAAATTCTGAACCCTAAATTCTCTACTGGTAACGGAATCCCACAATGAGGCACAACCCGGAGCAGCAATTAACAATCCAATCAACATGGATCTCATTATAATTCGCTTGCTTACTCGTATTTGATAAAAAACCATGTTTGTTTACCAGCTTATTATGTTATTTCACCCACGATGTTAAAATCCCCAACTACAAGCGAACCAAATAGCCTTGATAACATTTTTCTTCAATACGAGTTTACAACTTTCTAAACAAAATAATTCTAAACCTACTTCACATCTTTCCCCTAGAACACCGGAACTAACAAAACATCAACCTTTTAACCAAAATTTAACGCCTTCCATCGAAATCCTTATATTTACGTGCAATAATAATTATTATGGAAATCGAAGAATTTATTGGTTTGGTTCATCTAACCGAAAAACTCGGCCTTATCACTCCTCCTATTGCAGAAGAAGTGCTGGCACATACTAGATCAGTGAATGGCAATTTTATTGATCCGAAAATTCTAGTCCAAAACAATCATCTAACCGCTTGGCAGATTGGAAAAATTATAGCAGGCGATGGTACCATGCTTTTGTTTAACGGTTACCAACTTCTTTCACCCATTGGATTAGGCAATTTAGGCCGTACATACAAAGCAAAAAAAATTGATACTGGTGAAATTGTTGCATTAAAAGTATTACGAAAAAGACACACCAGCAATAATCCTGAAACTTTGAAATTTCTGCGCCAAGGAGAAATTCTAAATGACATCAACCACCCCAACATTGTAAAAACCTTGGACTTATTTCCCGGAACTAAAAACATTCCGCCATACCTTGCACTTGAATGGGTTAAAGGTGGATCTGTTTATGACTGGCTAGAAATCAAAACATTCCTAAGTTGCACTGAAGCTTGTTTAATTATGGAAGATATTAGCAAGGCTTTTTTATATTTACAAAAGATGGGTATATCACACGGGAATTTCTCAGGGGCAAAAGTTCTACTGGATAATACCTCACACCCAAAAATCAACAATTTTCGTTTTGCTTCAATTTTTGATCCTGCAACAGGGCAGATTAAAAACCAAAACTCTTTATCCTTTGATTATGCGGGATTAGAAAAGCATTCAAGCGCATCTTCATCCCCTACGCAATCAGATATATTTTTTGCAGGTTGTCTTTTCTATCACCTCCTTACAGGAAAATCTCCGCTTCCAGGATCATTTCAAAAAAGAAAAGAAATATATAGCCGCAATGAATTTAAGCTTCTATTCAACACGGAATTCGAAAAAACATTACCATCGGAAACCTTGCCTATCATCAAAAACATGATTTCAATCGACCCTAAAACTCGCTACAACGACTTCCTACAGGTTCAAATCGCTATTCAATCTATTCGAAAAAAAATCCAATCTGAATATGATGTTAATCCAGCAGGGAATGGTTCCACTATATTTTTGGTAATCCGCAGTGATAAAAAAAGGCAACTGATTAAAGCATATATGCAAAACAGAGGATTTAGAATTTTGCAGGCAAACAACCTTGAACAAGCGCTTAATGTTTACAGTCGTGAATCTTTCAAGCACCTTATTATTGAATTAGATAGCTATCTTTCCATCAAAGAAACTTTCGCAAAAATGATCACAGAATCAGAGTTACGCAGGCGATTCCTTCATACTATTTTCCTAGTGGGCAAAAAAAAACTGATGCATATTCCTGCCAGGCATGGAAACACCTTCATCGAAACTCCAATTGATTTATCATTGGTCATGGAAAAAATATTGCTTCATGAAAAAACATGAATCAAGGTGTTGGAAGCATCCGTCCAAGGTGCGAAATTAAGAACTTCATATCTTCCCAAACTTCTTTTTTCTTTTCAGGATTACGTATTAAATATAACGGATGATAAGTACATAAAACTTGGATCCCTTTCCAGTCGTAGAATTTGCCTCTTAATTTATTGGTTGGTATTTTAGTATCAAGCAGATTTTCTGCAGCACAAGACCCAAGACAGCAAATTACTTTTGGTTTTACCAATGCCAGTTGTTTTTCAAGAAACCCTCGACAGTTGGTAACTTCGGTCGGCAATGGCAATCGTTTATCAGGTGGTTTACAACTAATAATATTTAGAAAATAAACCTCATCCCGGGATAAGCCACAAGCCTTCAAAATTTTGTCTAACAATAAACCATCTTCGCCAACAAATGGAATTCCTTTTTCATCTTCAGTAATACCGGGAGCTTCCCCAACAAAACAAATATCGGGTTCAATTTTACCAATTCCAAAGACGGTATTTTTTCTTGTTTGAGCAAGTTGAGGGCATTTCACACAAGATGCAACTTCATCTTTAAGCTGCTGCAATAATAGTGTTTTCTTTTCCAGAGAATGCAGTGATGGGATTACTGGGGCAGGGGATGCTACAACAACATTCTGAGTTCCAGCCATACTTACCAAAGGTAAATGATCATTAACTATAGGCACACTAGTTTGCGAAGTGCAGTTATTATTGTTTTCGAGCCATTCAATACCCGAAATCCTTAGGCATTCGAGATGCATTTTAATTTGTTTATGTAAGTCACTTAAAGAAATATTCTGCACGCATCAACTCCAAGACTTATCAACAGGTTTTTAATAGCCTATTCAATAATAGATCATTGCTTATTTTATACTTTAGCATCGGCTTGGGCCTGAATTTCCGGAAAAACCTTATGCAAAAAGATGATATTTTCAATATCGGATTAATCCAGATGGCATGCCAGCAAGATTCAAATACGAATCTTGAAAAGGCTATTGCTGGTATTGACGAAGCTGCATCCAAAGGGGCGCAGATTATTTGCCTGCAAGAACTTTTTCTTACACCTTATTTTTGCCAGGTACAAGATCCGGCATTATTTGAGCTAGCAGAACCTATTCCGGGCCCAACCACGGACGCTCTGGCGCTTTGTGCAAAAAAAAACCGTTGCGTTGTTATTGGTTCAGTTTTTGAAAAACGAGCCCCAGGCCTTTATCACAACACTGCTGTCGTTATTGGCCCAGATGGAAACATCATTGGTATTTATCGCAAAATGCATATTCCTGATGATCCTCTTTTTTATGAAAAATATTATTTCACTCCGGGAGACCTTGGCTTTAAGTCCTTTAAAACCCCATTTGCCGAAGTAGGGGTTCTTGTTTGCTGGGACCAATGGTACCCAGAAGCCGCAAGGCTTACCGCTCTTGAAGGCGCAGAAATTATTTTTTACCCCACCGCTATTGGCTGGCATTCTCATGAGAAAGAAATATACGGCAAAGCACAAGCGGAGGCTTGGCTAACAATGCACCGCTCCCATTCGATCGCAAACGGGGTATATGTTGCAGCGGTAAATCGTGTCGGTTTAGAGAAAAACAATTCTGGCGGCAGTTTAGAGTTTTGGGGAAATTCGCATGTATTAAACACTTATGGGGGCTATCTGCATCATTCAAATGAGCAGAAAGACGAAGTCATAGTTACAAGTTGCTCTAGGAAGATGATTGAAGAAACACGTAGAAACTGGCCATTTTTTCGGGATCGGAGGGTTGATTTTTATAAAGGAATATCAAACCGCTGGAATAGCAAAACCACGCTATGACTTACTTGGTTTTACCTTAGAAAAATTACTAACTAATAATGATTTTTTGTAACGTAAAATTGATATCTAAAAATAGCAGGGGTTTTGGGCGAAAACCCCCACCGATTCAACATTGAACTCTAAAATGCACAAAAAAGTAACTGCTTATGGGCAAAAGACTTTACTTTAATCGTTGCAATCTAAAAAATTCATTGTTACATCTGTTATTGCAAACGCCATGCCAACAAATTAGAAAAACCAAATATGTTTATTTAAGGCTATATTTAAAGCAACATCGATTTTTTATTGAGTAAAAAAACAAAACACCAGCCGGAAAACCCGACTGGTGTCGAAAAAACCGACTATTGGAGGAATATCTAGTTTCTATTTCCAAAATCCCCCTTGGAAGCCCTCCAGGCACTATGAATATGATTTGCTGGGTTTCCGCTTGCATCAGCTTGCATATTTAAAAACTCAATTAAGAAATCAGGTCCTTGAAGCCTATAGGTGTAGGGATCACCTGGTTTTGATTTATCCAAAGCATAACTAAAATCAATTTTTGCAAAATCAGAACCAACAAGTCTTGCTGCTTCTTTTTCAGCAAAATCCTGTGGGAACCGATTAGAGTAAGCACGGATCATTTCTTGAACGATTTTCTTCTGTTCAGGATTTAATGCACCAGATTCCAGCCCCTTCGAAAAAGTCGGAGCCAACGATTTTCCTTGCTCGATTTCTGCAAACAACTTATCAGTAAATGCCACTTTTTTTTGTTCATCGGAAAGAGATGCGATCAATTTCTTTGCAAAATCTTCGGTTTCAGGAAGGGTGCGGAGTCCTTTTTTAGTACCATTTAAAACTAAAGCTGGATTTGCACCGAAAAAAGATGGAGTTGCGCTTACCACTTTATTACCTTCGATCACAAAGTTTAAGGAAAGATGGTGGCCTTCAAAACGCCATCCCCATTTTTTCCCTGCGCCAGGAGTTCCAAAAACAGAGACAAAATACCAATCAGAACTTCGAACGTTGGTACCGTTTTTCTCGTTTTCCTTTAAAACTTGCTCAAGGCCCATAATTCCACGAACTCTGGAATAACCTTCTTTGCTGGTACCAGCTTGAACCATACTCAGCGCAAGTTGCTTTTGCTCTCCAGACATTTCTTCCATACGCAAGCCTTTTCGCGTAGGATTTTTAGCTTTATCTTGCAATGGAACAAAATTCCAATTGGTTCTCTCAGAATCCTCAAAAGTAAATAAAGCCTTCTTTTTCTGGTCCGCAGAAAGGGTTGCGGAAAATTCGTCAACAGCTTTAGCCATTGCACCCGCAGTTTGTAGATTAGTATCCGCATTGGATATGTATGCCGCAATAAGCACAAACCCAGTACAAAAAACCAAACCTGTTTTAATCCACAATTTGTTATGCGACGAGGAAACCATTTGTATTACTCCAGAAAAAAATAAGATGCAAAATGAAACAAAACGATATTATGGGAATGAAATTTCTTTTACTTCGTAACGAAGCAGGCCCTTGGGAACCTTAAACGAAACCTTGTCACCACACTTTTTACCCAATAAGGCCTGACCGCGTGGACTAGAAGATAATATTTTATTATTGTCGTAGTCTTCATCCCCGGGGCCAACAAGCTCGTATGTTTCATGCTCACCAGAGTCTAAATCTTTGATAACAACTCGAGCGCCAAATACAACTTTATCAGAAGGTAGACTGCTCATGTCCACAATTAGTGCACGAGCTAGTTTATCTTTAAGTGCATCAACTCTGGCCTGCAACATACCCTGATCTTCTCGGGCAGCATGGTATTCGGCATTTTCGCTGAGATCGCCCAAAGCACGAGCATCGGCAATGCGCGTAGCGATTTCGATCATTTCCGAATTCTGCATTCGGTTTAATTGGACCATCAAATTTTCATAACCCTCTCGGGTCATCGGGACGCGTTCTATTGTCATTTCTTCACCACATACAAATAATTACCATTTGCGGAATAACACTCCGCATCATGGTTAAAACAAAAACTTCATTAACTACTTATATTAAATAGCAAAAACGATGAAATTGCCATCTTTTATTTAAAACCGGACAATATTGTACATCTTGGAATGATTCTGCTCCTACGGGGAAGTCTATCTTTTGTTGTTATAAAGCAAAAATCATCCTAATGTTAATAAAAATTGAGTATACGGGATTGATTTTACAAAAAACCATGCGAAACTTAGTTTGTAGCTTTATTTCCTAGGATTGAATTACGATGAAGAAAAAATCAAAAAAAGATGAAGCAAAGGTTTTAGGGTTTGTTGGATTGGGCCTTGATAACAAGGACGACCACCAGAGAATAACTAATTGCGAACATTTTTATTTGGTGGGGGGTTCTGAAGAAACCCACGAAAGAATGCAAGATACTGCCATTCGTTTTTCTGAATCATTAGAAAAAAAAGGCAAAAGACTCGAAGATACCTGCCCCCAGGAAGCGATCGATTTGCTGCGCAATTCGATGCGAGACTAAAAAGCCCTCCTTTAAACTTATCCACCTCAAAAAACGAGAATTTTTCATGCAAGTAACTAACATTGCAAGGTTTGTATTTTTCATTGCATTGCCAACCGGAATCGCATTATTTCCAACTTCATCCTTTTCTCAACAAGATGTCGCAACAAAACAAGGAAAAGAAATAAATCTCAAAGAAGAAGTCTCTAATCTTTTGACAAAAAGAGCTCTTCTAACAAAAGAACTTGAATCACTTAAAAAAAACCAGGCTCATGAGCACGATTTACCTGATATCGAAATTTACATCAAAGCTATTGATTGGCTTGTTAGAACCAAAGATTTTGATCAAAAAGATACATTCAAAAAAGCGAATTTTATTGCAGACCAAGGAATTGCCAGGGCTTTAAAACTTCAAAACAATCAAAAACCTTGGTTATCCACTTTCAACACACCCCAAGCTAGGGCTTATCGCTCCGCAATCGATAATTCACTGCAAGCGTATGCAATCATTTATCCAAAAGATTTTGGCTTAATTAAAACAAAGAAATACCCTTTACACCTAGTACTACATGGCAAGAACGAAAAGCTAAATGAAGTTAATTTTCTTTATGAAAACAGGGGTGATAAACCGCTTTCAGGTGATCAGGATTTTATCCAGCTTTCGATATATGGAAGGGGAAATAATGCATACCGCTGGGCTGGGGAAACAGATCTCAATGAAGCCATACAAAACTTTACAGAACAAGAAAAACGCCTAGGACGGGACCACTTGATTGATAACGCCCGTTTTGTTGTTCGCGGTTTCTCCATGGGGGGTGCCGGCACTTGGCATCTGGGTTTGCATCAACCGGATCGCTGGTGCGTGATGGGGCCAGGGGCCGGCTTTACAATCACTCATGGTTATGCTCCAAATTTGCCTGCAAAACTTCCCGATCAACAGGAAGCATGCTTGAGTATTTACGACGCGTATCTTTATGCTGAAAATGCATTCAATATTCCGGTGGTTGCCTATTCAGGCGAGATCGACAAACAAAAGCAAGCTGCAGACATCATGGAAAAAAACATCAAAAGTTTTGGCTTGCCGATGCAACACTTAATCGCTCCGGGGTTGGAACATAAATTTCCACCTGAATGGCAACAAAAAGCGTTTGCCGCTTATGCGCCACATATTGCCAAGGGCAGGGCACCTTATCCTGAAAAAATCAAATTCGTAACCTACACGCTCAAGTATGCAAAATGCGATTGGATTGAGATTTTAGGATTAAAAAAGCACTACATTCGATCAAGAGTTGAAGGTTCATTTAACGGCCAAAGCTACCAGTTGCAAAGCGAAAACATAACAAAAATTTCGATCAGTTTACCAGTGGACAAAAGTAAATCCAGCCTACCAAACAAATCAATTGCACTGGTTTTTGATGGGCAAAAAATCTCCGCTACTCCAATATTAGTTGATGGTGCAATGAAAATAATTTTGGAAAAGGATGAAAAGAATATCTGGTCTATGGCTGCCACAAAATCAGGGGCAAATAAGGCTAAAATTCCTGGCTTACAGGGACCGATCGACGATGCTTTTACCAAGGGGTTTTTGTGCGTGACTGGCACTGGCACTCCTTGGAATGAACTTGCGCACAAAACATCACTTCAAGAACTTGAACGATTCAAAAAAGATTGGGAATTGTTTTTCAGAGCGGAACTTCCCGTTAAAAAAGATTCCATGGTAACTACCAATGATCTTGAATCAAAAAACGTCATTCTTTTTGGAGATGGCGGTTCAAATTCATTAATTACAAAGGTTCTGCCAATGGCACCAATACAATGGAATAAATCTTCCATCCTTTTGAAAAACAAAACCTTTAATAGTGCGGAACATATGCCTGCATTAATTTTCCCAAGTCCATTTTCAAGTAAAAATTATGTAGTTATCAACAGTGGACATACTTTCCGGACAGAAGATTTAAAAGGAACCAATGCGCTTTTATTTCCGCGTTGGGGAGATTATGCGATTTTAAAAATCTCGCCTGCAATGCCCATAAAAGCCGAGTTACAAGAATCAGGGATTTTTGATGAGTCTTGGAGTTTGACAGAACGACCAAAGTAACACGATAAATGATCGTCATGCACAAACCGGGAAGCTGAATATTTGAAAAGACCGGATTAATCGATATTTTTAAACAATTTCAAATTTATTCTTTAACATGATTTTTTCCTCTTAATTCCTATTCCATTAGATTAAGAGGGAACATTTGTGGTATTAATGCAAGCGATTTAAAATAGCAGGCAATTAAAAGTGCTATATTTTAAAAACTATATCGGGCTCCGTTTAAAAGGAAAACGTCAATGGATATGGATAAACTTGTTTCGCTTTGCAAAAGAAGAGGCTTCCTTTTCCAGTCGAGTGAAATTTATGGCGGGCTTAACGGCTTTTGGGATTATGGCCCCTTAGGAGTCGAATTAAAACGAAACATCAAGGAAGCTTGGTGGCAGGATATGATTTCAGGCCACAACGAACTTCTTATCAATAACGGGGCCCCATGCGAACACCAAATGGTTGGTATTGATTGCAGCATCATCATGCATCCTCAGGTTTGGAAATGCTCGGGCCATTACGATTTATTTCATGACTTCATGGTCGATTGCAAAGAATCAAAAAAACGCTATAGACATGATCAGGTAAGAGGTCGATGGGCTCTTGCCAAAGAACAGCGGGTATTTATTGCAACGCAATCAGGTGGGGAAGAAGGGCTTCAAGAAACGGAACAAAAGGCCTTAAAGTTCTTTAATCTGCGCGCAAAATCATTAGAAGAAATATCCTGGGATGGGCCTTTGGTTTCACTGATTACCATTACCGATTTCGATAAAGTGCTGGGGCCGGATGCAAAGGCAATCGGCACACTTACCCCGCCACGCGAATTTAACCTGATGTTCAAGACCATTGTTGGGGCCATGGGAGGCGAAGAAAGCTCGGCGTTTCTAAGGCCCGAAACTGCTCAGGGAATTTTCGTAAACTTTAAAAATGTAGTCGATTCTACCAGAGTAAAAATACCTTTTGGCATTGCCCAGATAGGTAAAAGCTTCCGAAACGAAATTACTCCTCGCAACTTCACATTTAGATCCCGTGAATTCGAACAAATGGAAATTGAGTTTTTCTGTCACCCAAGCCAATCACCAGAATGGTATAAATATTGGCGCGATCGCAGATACAAATGGTATACCGATCTTGGCTTATCTTCTTCCAGATTACAATTACGCGACCACGACAAAGACGAATTAAGCCATTATTCTTGTGGCACCGCTGACATTGAATACGCTTTCCCATTTTTACCTCCAGGCGAATTTGGCGAACTTGAAGGCATTGCCCATCGGGGTGATTTTGATCTTAAGAGCCATATGGAAGGAAAATTAGTTCGTTCCGGTGATGAACTAGTAGTCGAACTAGGTGAAGATGGAAAACCAAAACACCGTGGTTCAGGCAAAGACCTCCGATACTTCAATGACCAAACTCGGGAACGATTTATCCCCCATGTGATCGAACCATCCGCAGGCGCAGACCGGGGTACTTTGGCTTTCCTTTGCGAAGCATACTTCGAAGAGGAAATCGAAGGCGAAACCAGAGTTGTCTTGCGTTTAAATCCTAGAATCGCCCCTGTAAAAGCGGCTATTTTCCCGCTCGTCAACAAGGATGGTATGCCTGAAAAAGCGAAGGCTATCTATGGCGATCTTAAAAAAGAATTTGCTGTATATTTTGATGATGGAGGAGCCATTGGCAGAAGGTACCGTAGGCAGGACGAAATCGGCACCCCGATTTGCATCACCGTCGATGGCCAAACCAACCAAGACGATACGGTTACCTGGCGAGATCGGGACACTCTCCAACAGAAACGCATTCCCATCCAAGGCCTGAAGGAAGAGTTGCGGAACTTATTAAAATCTTAGGTTTTAGGGCTTTTTGTGCAACCTTAACGCATCCAGCGTCTGCTGGATGTCTGCAGGCACGGGGGCCTTTATTTCCAACAGTTGATTCGTTCGCGGATGCTTAAAACGCAATCGAAATGCATGCAACGCCTGACGCCCAAGAAGTAAGGAATCTTCCTCATCTGGCAGATTTGGAAGGAAGCTTTTCAAGTGGATACTATCGCGCCCGCTATAGATTTTATCCGCTAATACTGGGTGCCCGATACTTCCCAAATGCACCCGAATCTGATGCGTCCGCCCGGTTCTGGGTTGCACTCGCACATAGGTATAACCCTTGAATCGCTCGATCACCTCATAATAACTACACGCATCTTTGGCGTCTTCATTTCCCACATCATTAGTTACGATCATTTTCACCCGATCGGTCGGGTGATGGGCAATTTTCGCCTCTATGTAATCGGTATCTCTTTCTATAACACCCGAAGTGATTGCTATATATTCCTTAAACACTTTCCGCTGTTCAAACAACATTGATAATTCGCGATGCGTTTGCTCATGCTTAGCAACAAGAATAACCCCGCTAGTATCTCGATCTAGCCTATGAACAATCCCTGGTCTATAATCACCATTAATTGTACTTAATGTCTCAAAATGAAACCGCAAAGCATTTACAAGGGTACCACTCCAATGGCCTTTAGCTGGATGTACAACCATATTTGGGGGCTTATTTATTACTGCGAGGTATTCATCTTCGTAAACAACATCCAGAGGGATATTTTCGGCCTGAGGTGCTGAACGCGTCGCGACAGGAGGTATTATTTTGATGAAGTCGCCATGCTTGACTCTGTAGCTCGACTTAGCTATTTTCTGATTAACAGTAACCCCGCCGCCTTCTATCACTCTTTGAACAACAGCCCGGCTATAGTCGGGGAATTGCATGACGAGAAATTGATCTAGCCTAACATTTTCAAGCCTTATTTTGGCGTGAACATCGATTTCGCGCGGGGCAGGAGGCTGAGCTTCAGCATCAGGGGTTTCGATTTCTGCAAATTCAGTTTCATCCGTATCAATGTCATCAATTGGTTCAAATTCATCCATTATAATTAATCAAAATTCTTGTAGAAAGTCGCCAAATCAACCTGGTTATCCTGAAGATTTTTCAGGTATTTAACCGCAAGTGCACCCGCACCAGTTTTGTCGCCCAACAAACTAGCCTGAGTGTAGTAATCTTTAGCTTTATCAAAGCGCCTGAGGGCCTCATGACCTTTTCCAGCATTAAGAAGAGATTGCGCCTTTAATTCAGGAATCAACATTGGGTCATTTATAACCAGATCATAAAGTTCGATGGCTTTTTCAATATTGTTCGTTGCTTCTTTTTTAATCTCGAGGTTGGTGCTTGCAAAAAGAGTCATCCCTTGAGCAAGCAAAACTCTAGCAGCTTCAACTCGTGCAATTAAAGCTTGACTTGTACCTGAATTTTTTTGTGCAAACTCTTGAAGCGCTGCAGATTGCTGACTAAACCCTAGACCTGCCCAACGCTTCGACTCTTCTTCAAAAACATTATTTGAAACCGTAGTGACGGTAAAATAAATTGCGCAAAGCAAAATCATCGAAATAGCAGCAACAATGATTTTCTTTCCATGAATTTCTGCAAAATCCGCAAAGGACATCCTCATGGAATGAACTTCAACTAACTGATTATGGGGTTGCTCTTGTGTTGTCATTCCTTCTCCAAACAATTTGAACTGATTAAAGCTCTAATGCCTAATTACAATAAGGTTGTTATATGGAAAATATAAAGGGGATTTAATGAAGGGTCAATCGCAAGCAATGCAGAATAAGCTAATTCTTTTCAGGTAACTGAGCTTCATAACCAACTTTTTTGACTGCTTTTGCGAGGGTATCTGCTTCCATAATTGCCTTGGAACCACCTACACCTGCCCTAACAAGGGCAACATACCAAAAGCGCAACCGATCCCTCTGAGGCAATTCAGCAGATTTCAAACCAAGGGTTTCAACATCATCGGGATTCCAACGGCTCTTTTTTAATTTTTCAGAAACTTGCCTAAAAGTTAATCCATTGGAAATAACTTGGCCACTTTCATCCGTAATACGGTAGGCAACCAATAAATTAAGCAGCCCTAGGAATCTCCCGAGATGGAGAGATTTGGTTTTTACTGCCAACAAAAATTGATCAATAGAATCCATGAACTTTTCAATTCAGCAAAATCACCTGTTACAAATCAACCACCGACGATTCGGAATATAAAAGCAACTTGCAACTGTTTCCTAGAGTAACACAAGACCATGATCATAAATATAGGGAATACTGGCAATTTAACCGCTTTGTACTAAATATGCCGATTTTAACTGAATACCCCATGTTTTCATTCATTTTATCAGCAAAATAAAAACCTTTTTTCGATGCTTTAACAAAATATTTATTCAATTAAGCATAACTTTTGTCAGCTGAACAAATTCCAAAAGCTATGTTTTTTTCGCTGCTAAGCTTCTCAATCTACTTTTTAGCATTACCTTACATGGACAATTATTGAGTTCTTCTTAGGAGGCCAGGATGGTCCAAGTTAAAAAATACAGTTCATCAAATCTTTATGAACTAAGGTCTGATTTACCAAAACTCCCAGAAATTCGTATCCATGATAATTCAGAACGGAGTTTATATCATCTTTTCGACACATCAAAAGAAAGCATATTCGGCATTAATTTGGCTAAAAATTGCCCCTTTCAGCCTTCCCACCCCGGTTTAAACACCAACTTTCAAATGCTTGATTACAGTTTGCCTCGGGATGCGGAACAAAAAACAGGTTGGGAAATAGAATTCAGCAAAACATTACCAGATGCAATTTTAATAGGCCAGAACTACGAACCCTTTAGTTCCTTTGAAAAAACCCGAACTCTTGCTATTAGATTGGGGAAGTTCCTGGCAAATCAAGGTTTCAAGATTTGGTATCAAACCCGAGCAACCCTGGATCTCGAACTCTTTGAAACTTTGCTTTATTTAGAAGAAGATGTGCAACTCCTATTACCTTTTCACACCTTAAACGATCGGATCGCAAAATTAATCGAGCCTTTTTGCCCTGCTCCAAACACCAGGCTAAAACAGGTAGAAACTCTAAAGAACTTGGGGATTCCCTATGAAATATGCCTAGATTCGCTTATTCCTGGCTTAAACGACTCTAAAGCCAACCTTTTTCCATTACTGGAATCTCTTGCAGAAAAAGGCATTAAAAGAGCCACCGTTTCGTTTATGCACCTTCCAACGGGGTTTCGTTCTAACCTAAACAAACAAAAACAGCAGATGTTTTCCATGTGGTCGGCTGGTATTGAGTTCGAATTTGCTGGCCTGGGTATTCGAAAGTTACTTAATGCAACCTACCGCAAGGCAAAATATGCTGAGATCATGGCATGGGGTAAGGAATTCGGCATTAAAATCGTTGTCGATGGGATTGCAAACCCAGACTTGGCACGAAAATCTCTGCCAGATACCCAAAGTATTACCTCAAATCTTAAAGAACGATATTTGGCACTTTCTACCAAGTAGCAAAAAGCGTCTAAAATTTTATCTTATTCAATCTCAAGTCTTGGTATAACTACTCAATTGAATTTGAAGAATTAATAATTTTAAAACGGCAATTGAAATGGCAAACGGCATCGAGAAAATTGACAACGCTCAGGTATATCAACCCGCCAACACTCTTTATTCACGGACTTTCATTGCGCTATTGATTGCCCAATTTTTTGCTGCTTTTAATGATCAGGCGATTCATGCTTCAGCAATGTTTTTTGCAATCAACAAATCGATTTTGAATGAAGCACAGGCTATTTCCCTTATGCCCATTCTTTTTTACGCACCTTGGGCGATCTTTTGCACTTTGGCAGGATACCTTGCAGATCGTTACAGCAAGCAAAGCTCATTAATATTTTGGAAGATGGCTGAACTTCTAATCACAGCAATTGCATTACTTGGATTCTGGCTTGGAAATCAGGATTACGATGAAGGCCCATGGATTGTACTTTCCACGGTATTTCTCATGGGCTTACATAGTGCTTTTTTTGTACCTGCAAAATATGGCATCATGCCCGAAATCCTAAAATCACACCTGCTTTCAAAAGGCAACGGTATGCTGGAATCCCTATCTTTTCTTGCGGTGATCTTGGGCACCGTTTTTGGCGGAGTATTGTCCTATCATTTTAAAGGCCAGGAATATTGGATAGGCATAATTCTTTTTATTCTTGCAGCAATTGGCGCCATTGCTAGCCTTTGGATCGAAAAAATCCCTTCTGCAAATCCCGATCGAAAGTTTCCGCCCTACCTTTATCAACCTGTTTATGCCAATCTCAAAGAAATGTTCCGCTCCAGACCATTAGCTATTGCAGTCATAGGCATTGCTTTTTTCACGTTTATTGTCGCATTTAGCAGAGCCACCATTTACATGCATGGCGAGTCCCAACTTCCCAGATGGAGCGAACAGGAAACAAGTGTAATAGTTGGGATGGTTGCACTTGGAATAGGATTTGGCAGTCCTCTAGTGGGATACCTTTCGGGTGGAAAAATTGAAATGGGCCTTATTCCTATTGGAATCATAGGAATGGTTTTTGGTCTAATTGGGGAAGCGTTATTTCTTGACCACCTTGGCTTTCTTATTTCTTTTATCATAACAACAGGTTTCTTTACGGGTTTTTATGTTGTTCCACTTTTTACCCTATTGCAAGATCGCGCTCCAAAATCAAGCAAAGGCGATGTCATCGCCACTAGCAACCTTATCAATGTCACGGGGGCAATTCTTGCTTCTTTTTTATTCTTTATCATTGTAAAGATGGCTCATTTGTCTGGGGTTTGCCCGGAAATCCAACTCTATAAAATAACTGAGGGCAATCTTAAATCCATTCAATTGAACCATGGTCGACCCATCAGTTATGAGCTAAGCATTACCACAATTGATGGCAACAAAACCGAAACATCTTTCAAAATCTCTCCAACAACCGCCATTGATAAATTTTCAGAGGATGTAGTGGTTGGCGCAGCAATAGTAGAAAAATCGTATCGCCTAGGGGGTGTTGAACATCGGAAGCTTTATGAACAAAACGAAAGCCAGCCAACGATGTTCGATAATCATTTTCTACCCAGATACCTTTTTCTTGTAGCTGCCTTTTTCACATTAGCTACTCTTATAATTATCAGAATCCGCATGCCTGATCTATTTCTAAGAACAATCCTTTGGGGGTTCTTCTTTTCGAAATACATTTTAAGAGCTCATGGTTTACACAATTTAAAAAGCCATGGCCCAGTTTTAATTGTTCATGAGGGCAACAACCTTGAGGATTCTTATTTGATTCTTTCGGCAACCGACCGAACCCCAAGGAATCTATTCCATGCAAATTCTTCTGGGGAAAACATCCCCGCCTTAATTAATCGGTTGGCAAAAAAACACAGTCTGGCTTGGTTGAATTCTAACGAATACTCCCCAGAGGAATTAACCAAGATACTTGCAAGATCCCGAAAAAACATTGCAAAACAGCACGCCATTTCACTATCGTTGAAGGGGCCTTGGATTAATGGCATACTCGAAATGATTAACGAATTGAATATCCCTGTGGTTCCTGTACTTATCTCACGCGAGCTAAATTCAACGACCAAGGCAAACAACCTTGTGTATGTTAATTTCGGCAAAGAAATTAATTCAAAAGTGAATCTGGAATCGCTGATCTTAGCCTGCAGGGAAATTAAAACCCCAATTAACGGAGAGACTCCAAAGGCTTGATTCTCATTGCAGATATTGCAGGTAAAAAGCCACCTACCATACCCATTGCTACCGCAAATAGAATTCCACTAAAGATAAGCTTCATATCTACGGTAAGTCGAAGGAGGATGTTTTTGCCACCGCCTGCACCACTACTCATAATACTACTCGCAGTAAAACCATCCGCAAAGCTTCCGACAATACAACCCAATACACCGCCAAAAAATGAAAGAAGAATGGCTTCAAGAAAAAAGGAAACCAGTATTTGCCAAGGGGCAAATCCAACGATCCGCAACACGCCAATATCTTTGCTTCGCTGGCTAATCGCAGCAAACATCGTGTTCATAATTCCGAAAACACCACCGATGGCAACCACTGCTGCAACAAATAAGATCGCAACAAGAAATTGTTTATTAGTGTTGTTTAATTTGTCGTAGTAATCTGTTTCTACAAAAGCCTGCAAAGCTGCTTTTTTAAAGTTTTTGACAATGTCAGTTGCGGTAGAATATGCTGCTTCTTTGCTATCGGTTTTGATAACAAGAGTGGTGTATGTAACTTTGCCAAACCTTTCTGCAACCGTCTTCCATTTGGCCCAGATTTCAGAATCAAAAGTAGAGCCACCTGAATCCATGATTCCTGCAACAACCCAATACTTATCTCCCATGTTAAAAACATCACCAACCTCAAGACTGGGTTTCATGTAATCAGGCCCGATTTCCTTGGCTATACCCTGACCTAAAACAGCTTCTGTAGCATTGACTTTTCTGGGTTCCTTACCGGGTTCTGAAACAGTAACTTCCCTAACCCCACCGCCAGCATCCCCAGTAGAAAACCAGTCTCCAGACTTCAAAATCAGATGATGAACTTTCCCGGATCTTGCAGGATCTAGAATCCCACGGACCTGAATAAACCTCCTGCGCCTATCGCCTTTACGAGCATGCAAGGGGATAGGCTGATTAACAATCACATAAGTTTCCCAACTGGTAAGGGGTTTTCCCAATTCGTCACGACTCACACCAGGATTAAATTCAATTTCACTAACATCGCTATAACCCAAGTTGCTGAAGATTTCATCGGTGGCCCCATCAGAAAGCACAATTATATTTTCAGGGTGGCCGCTACTCTCTGTCAATTTGTACATCCCATTAACAAAAGCAAGCATCACAATAAGAACGCCAATCACCATGGTGAATGCGAGTGCAGTCATAAGAGAAATAGGCCAACGAACAATTAAGTTTCGAATGCTGTAATTGATAGGAACCTTGCCAACCAAAGCCAGCAAAATAGTAAGGGCGACAATAGAAATCAAAGAAGCCGCCAGCATAGAAAAAAGACTCATATAAAGGCTCCGATATAACTTAAGAGGTTCTTGCAAATACTTCAGAAACCTTTACCCTGCAAGCAGAAAGAGAGGGAAGCAAACTGCCCCCCAATGCGGTGCTAATTCCAATTGCAGGCCCCCACCAGATTGCATCAATGGGAATCATAAAAATCGGAAAGAACGCAATAGGGAATTTAATGCCACCAAACACATTATTTATAACCATGGTTGTCGCAATCGAACTAACCAACCCGCTAAATCCCCCGACCATAATCGCTTCGCCAAGCACCAGACAAAGAATTTGGATTGGTGTAAACCCAATAACTTTCATAACTGCGATTTCTTTCCTTCGTTCACGCACGCTAATGCTGATTGCAACCGCGATAATCAGTGCCATTGTTGCCAGAATAAATGGAGCCAAAATCCATCGAAGTCCCCAAAGAAGATCGCGATAAGCATCGAGAAATGTAGATATGCCAGAGGAAGCAGTCTCCACCTTCACAGCAGGGCTAGTAAAAGAAGGGGAATCAGTAATCTGTCGTTCAACTTTTTGAAAAACATCCTTGTCGGGAACCCTGATCCAAACAAGATTTAAGTTGCGATTGCTCATGGGATGTTTCGAATTCGGATTTTTTCTGTTGTAGTCATCCAAGGAATCATTTAGATAATCACGATTCAAAATAGCACTTTGGTTGTAACGACCTTCCGGAAATGAACCTATGATTTCAACTTCAAGATCAATACCTTTATAATTAAAGCTAGTAAGCTTGATTCGTTCACCGACTTTTTTATTGATCGCCTGCAATCTTTCGGTTCCTACGATAATTTTGCGCTTATCCTTGACCATTTCTTCGCAAAGCTTATTGAGTTGATCCAATTGCGAGGCGCTATATTCCTCCATCCCGTCCATCATCTTGGTCATCTTCATGGGTTCCATGCTGAAGAAAAAGATAATGTTATCGCGAGTTTTTTTCTCAGGATCAATTGTCGCGCCATAGAACTGCCAAGTCATCGCATCAACACTTTTATCAATCTTATAATCCCCCTCCTGGCTTGGCGCCCCTTCTGAAAGGCTGGCTTCATATGCATAAGGCATCTGGCTGGGGATCTGCCATTTCTCCGTAATTATCGCCTTGAAATCTTTTGCTTTTTCAGAAGTAACCAGATTTAAAAACCAAAGAACAGTCCAAACTAATGTGACAACAAACACCAAAACAATTGATGCAATCGCAGTAAGGCTGGTACGAATTATATTCCGCCTAAGATTTAAAAACATAAGACGAAAGTAAAACAGATAGCTATTAGCAAATACAATTATTGCTAGGAAAGCGATCATTCCAAGAATCAACGCGCCCAACTGCAGCGGGCTATCAAGTAATTCCAAAAGATACTTTTCAATATTATTCATGAGTCTAATCCCTAATTGCCAGCATTGCCGGTGACATAAGAAAAGTTTCTAGAATCTTTGACGAGCTTGCCTTTTTCAAGTTGCAACACCCTCTGGGCTCGAGCCGCAGACCTTGGATCATGGGTAACCATGATGATGGTTTTACCTAAAGTTTTCTGAAGCACCCCCATTAAATCAAGAATCTCATCCGCTGACTTTGAATCCAAATCCCCTGTTGGTTCATCCGCAACGATTAATTCGGGATCGGTCACAATCGCCCGAGCAATACCAACACGCTGTTGTTGCCCGCCAGAAAGTTGACCAGGAATATGATTTATTCGCCCAGACAAACCAACAAGATCAAGAACATTCATAACTTGGACTTTTCGCTGAGCCCGGGTCATAGGCAAAAGAAGCAGGGGCAATTCAACATTTTCGTATGCAGTTAAAACCGGCAAGAGATGATAGAACTGAAAAACAAAACCAACATGACGGGTTCGCCATGATGCAAGCATTGATTCACTCATCTTGCTAATCAGATTTTTCCCAACGGTAACAGTTCCACTCGTAGGCGTATCAAGTCCAGCAATGATATTCAGAAGAGTTGTTTTACCAGAACCACTAGGGCCCATAAGAGCCAAGAATTCTCCCGATTCAACCTCGAGTGTCAATTCTTCAAGGACATCAATTTTCTCACTGCCTCTGCTAAAACTTTTGGTAAGGTTTTCGACTCGAACAACAATATTTTCAGCCATGATCATCCTTTTTAAAATTCGTTACTTGGAAGATTGGTCTTTCATAAAAGAAACAATCACACCCATATCGGGCTTTAAATAAACGCCCTCTTCTTCAGGGGAAACTTTAATTCTAACACGAACAGGTATAGCACCTTTACCGCGATCCGCAATTGGCATTAATCTCGAAATCGTTCCCTCATAACCTTTAGGATGAACCTTCAAGAAAGGTGCATAATTTTGAAAAGCCTCTGGCATGACAAGGCATTTTTGACCTTTAAAAACCGAAGCAACATCCCGTTCTTGAATGGAAAGATCAACTTCAAGATCGGTGAGATCGGCCATATCACAAAGCGAAGCGGAAATATTAAAAGCAGCAGGGTTGATAATATTTCCTTCTTCGGATTTTTTAGTCAGAATAACTCCGGAAACGGGAGCAACTATAACGCAATTATTAAGCCGCCATTCAGCCTTTGTCAAATCTGCAACCGCTTGGTCAACTTCAGCTTCCGCTGCTTTGAGTTTCTCTTCCCTTGGCCCCTTGACCATTAAATCAAAAGCAGATTTCAACTTACTGCACTTACGCTCCACTCCTTCAAAACTAAAAGAAGCAACATCCATTTCGCGCTGTGAGAGTGAAGCAGAGCCTGTGAGCCTTCGATTTCGAACTAAATCGGACCGTAACTGCTCAAGGTTTGAAAGGCATTCAAGATACTCTTGTTTTGATTGCTCAATTTCTTCAGGCCGATTACCATTTTTAATCTCCAGCTTTCTTTGAGTTGCAGCTTGCAAGACGGCTTTAGCCTTATCAAAATCAGCCTTGTAATCGATGGATTCAAGCACCGCAAGAACATCGCCTTTTTTCACTCTTTTACCTTCTTCAACATAAAGCTTTTCGATCATACCTGGAACTTTCGGACTAACTTGAATCTGATGTATTGGGATAATGTAACCTTTAGCCTCAAGAACAATATTCTCCTTTCCGGGGATCGAAGGGGCTGGAGAAGATTTTTCAGAACCGGTTTTCACCGTATCAGTACCAGACGATTTGTTTATCTGGCTCGGAAGCTTTTGCAGAACTGAATCGGAACCTGTAGGCGTCATTTTATAACTCCTCCAAGTCATCAATCCAGCAACAATCATCATGATAAAGCAAAGTCCCCAAGCGAAAATTGTCGATTTAGGCATCGATTGGGTTTCGGGAGAAGAACTAATTTTGAGCGATTTAACTCGTTCTTCCAAACTGGCTTGGTTTTTTGAAACTGATTGGGAACTATTGAGAATGTTCATCGTCGAACTCCTTCAGATCTTTTCTTTTTAATGACTTGTTTATTTAAACCAAACTTGGATTTCATGTAGGTAAATAGAATATTTAAAACCAGATCAGACATTGTTTTAGGATCAAATGCATCAGGATCAGCGGCCCGCTGCATCGATAAGCCATGCAAAATAGCCTCGATCAAGGTTGCAAGGCTACGTAAATCTAAATCATTAGTTACTGATGTAAACTCGTGTTTTAAATCAGCGGTGATCCTAGTACGCCATTCCTCATACAAAGCACTAAGCCTTAAGCGAAAGTCGGCCCTATGAGAAATTTGAGAAAGAAAAGTGTATTGAAGAGCATGAAAGCCATCCCCCTCGACGGGCCTTGCCAACACATTTTCAATAATTCTTGAAATGCGCTCCCATCCTTCAAGTTGATCTGCAGATGGCTTTCCTGTGTTTTTATCCTGAACTTGACAATCAAGCTGCATCAAAAAAAGGAACCGATCAAAAACTGCCAGCAAAATATCTTCCTTTGCAGGAAAGTAATATGTAAGCTGACCTCGACTCATATGCGCTTTCTTTTCAATTTCAGAAAGCGAAAAATTCTGCAACCCTTGCTGCGCAATTACACAAACAGCAGCATCAACAATCTGCTCTTTGCGAATGAAGGTTATATCAATGCGACTTTGATTCATGACATAAAGCTCGAACCACAATTAGACCGAACAGTCTATTTATAGTCCAACCAGTTTAGCCCTGTCAAGGATTCTTCCAAATTTAACCAACCACTTTGATTAAGTACAACGGATAACAACCACGGTTGCATTGTCTGTTGCACCCTCAATATTTGCAAGATTGACCAACCTTCGGGCTGCCATTTGCGCAGATTGCGCCTCATTGGCAAGCATGGTTTTAAGATCTTTATTGGAAATGTGATTGGTTAAGCCATCCGAACAAACAAACACCCAGTCCCCAGCAAGAACTCTTGCATGATAGATTCCAACTTCTACATCCGGTTGGCCGCCAATAGCTTGCTGAAGCTCATTTTTTCGAGGGTGATCCTCGGCCTCTTCGGCAGTAATGCTTCCAAGCTCAACAAGTCGATTTACCAAAGTTTGATCTCTCGTAACTTGGATTAACTCCCCTTGGGAAAGATGATAAACCCTGCTATCGCCGACATGACCAACGACCAGATTTTTGCCATCAATGTAAGCGGCTTCAGCAGTGCAACCCATACCACGCCTTTTGCTACCTGGAGCTCTGGAAGCAGTAAAGATTTGGCGATTTGCATCTTTGAGAGCACCTTTAAACAACATCTTGCAACCTTCCACATCAAGCTCTGCGGGAGCGTGGGTTTCGCCTTTAGGCGGAGGGGTTGCTGCATCATTAGTGAAGGCCGAGCCACCAGCAAATTGAGCGAACATTTTATTCATGGTAAGGTTTTGCCTAAGAATCTGCATAGTCATCGCAGCAGCAATTTCTCCAGCTTCATAACCGCCCATGCCATCCGCCAAAAACACCAGAGCAGTATCCGT
Source organism: Candidatus Kuenenia stuttgartensis (assembly GCA_945897965.1). GTDB lineage: Bacteria > Planctomycetota > Planctomycetia > Gemmatales > Gemmataceae > UBA969. The sequence goes on from CAMDHK010000001.1 coordinate 49,609, forward strand.
TAAATCATCCTGGCGCGATTCGGTGGCATGCATGAGAGCAAAAGCATCTTCATTGCCCGTACGAACCATACCCGTGGTTGTCCAACTAGCAATTTCAAGCCTGCACCTATCCAAGCTACGGCCGACAGAAGCCAGCGTTGCAATGAGTTCTGTAAACCCACTTTTATCATCACGGCCCGCCTCATCAGTGGGGAATCTTGCATGAATTTCGGTACGAAACGTTTTTGAAATCAACCTGCCAAACGCAGGATGAATATCAGGGAACCTAGGTATGAAAGGCTTGGGAACCCCTGGTTTTTCAAAATCATTTTCACTTAATTCACGATGCAATATTTCCAACGAATAGATCAGCGCACCAAAGCTGTAAAGAGAAGGCCTAGGTGAGGTGCAACCCTTGCCCGACAACAACTCTGGGGGAGTATATAACGTTCCACGCACGGGACTTCCCGGGGGAAAAGGTAGTGGCAGAATTTCCAGAACATCCTTAAGCTTTAATTTACCCTCACTGGTCAGCACAACACTTTCAGGCCGAACAAATTCAAGAAATGCACCGACTTTGTGTAGTGATACCAATATACGAGCAAGATCTTGCAGATACGAAAATCTGATGCTGGCGTTTTGACTTTCATCATCCCAAATTTCCCATAGGTCTTTTCCTGTAGGAATTTCAAGAACAAGATAATTTGTGGAATTTTCAGTGCCACCAAAAAGAACTTTAGGCAGCCCAACTGTATCCGCAGCATCCAAAGTCGATCTTAACCAACCCAAATTAGGCCATACCAATAGCTTTGGCATTTCACTCGTCAAATCAATTCCGCCCGTACCAGAAAGCAACGCATCATCAAAGCTTGGTAAAAAATCATCGGACTCATCATTTTCGGGGGCGACCACTTTAGCGGTCTCGATTTGCTCACCAGCATCTGCTTGCGAATAAATGAAAACATCAACCGGGCCGCCCGAAGCTGCAATATCAACTCCAGCTTGAATTTTTACACCTGCGTATTCTCGCAATACTTTTGTGGCCTTATATCTGCCCGCAATTACTGACTCCGAACTAACTACAGCACCTAAACTATCTGCAACTATCGCAGCTCCAGCCAGATCAAGTTCAGTAAAATAATATCCGCAATCCTGACATGAACTATTATCTTGCTCTCTTCGAGATCCACACACCTTGCATAGAATTACCACTGCTTCAAGTTTGGAATCATTCTGCGGAACTATGACTTCAGGCAAAACCGTTGGTGAAGATTCAATCATTTCAACCTGAGAAACAACATTCAAGGCCCCATCTTCTATCTCAACAGGCAACGCCATGGGTATAAAGCCCTCCTCCAACTGATCAGCGTTTTCAACGGGCACTGCCAGAGGAATATCCCCTTGCATCTCAGCTTGGGGTTCATGGTTGTTGGAGGAAGAAGGGTCAGTATGCATCGAAAATCACCTCTAAATCATTATCAAATAATTTTAAGAACATTGGCTTATCGAAGCCTGTTGCCACAATGAATACAACATCGACTGCCCATTCTGTTATTCTTACCACAGTAGTAACAAGGAGGGGTGGAGTCGGTTAAAGGCTCTGCGCATTTACCACAAAAAGGCTGACGAACTTTGTTCATCGAAGCACATTTTGAACAAGGTACTTCTTTGGTAACCTGTTTTTTTTCTAGATCAGCCTTGATATCCCGAGCGCTATAATAGCGTTCGTTAGGGTCTTCACTTAAATTAACTTTGATCATTTCAAAAAGCCATTGCGACTGCGGGGGAATCGGGTTGGAAGTATCTTTCAGCAAAAGATCAATTTCATGAACAGTAATGGACCCTTCTGGAACCTTACCTGTTGCCAATTGGTATAGAGTGCAAGCGAGTGCAAAAAGATCGCTACGAGGTTCAGGTTTACCTGCAATTTGCTCTAAGGGTGCATAACCTTCTGTGTAAACTTTAGTCTTTGCAGCATGCCTGTCTTTTTGATTTTTACCCAAATCTCTGGCTGTACCAAAGTCGATCATTTTGATGGATTTTTTATCTTCAAGAAGCATTACATTTTCAGGTTTCAAATCGCGATGAACCAAAGGAGGAACTTGCGAATGCATATGCTGAAGCACATCGCAAATACTTCGACCCCACTCGATCACACTTTCGATCGGGAACGGTGTATGGCCATTCGATTCAAGGATTTTCATCAAATCCTTACCCTTGATAAATTCAAGAACAAGATAAGCCCGCTCACCTTGTTCAATTAAATCATAAACCTTTGGCACGATGGAAACAGAATCCAATGATTTTAGAATGTCCGCTTCACGCCTGAAAAAGTTCAATCGAATATCAAATTCGCCAGGATCTTCGCAAATCATATCCTTGATTGCTACTGGCCTGTTTGCTTCTTTAATATCCGTTGCAAGATAAACAGCACCAAAACCACCTATCGCCAACTGCTTTTCAATTCGATATCGATTATTAATTAAATGCCCTGCAGCAAATGGAAGAACTTGACCACAACGCTGACAGTTTCGTTCCCCAGGAGGGTTTGCAGATCCGCAAACAGGATTAGTACAAATGGCAGGGCTTACCCCATCACCTTCTGCCAAGGTACTTTCAGCCTGCAAAAGGTAACCACAATCCATACAAGAAATCGCACCAGGCAGAAGTTGAGCAGTACAAGCAGGGCAGTTAATTGGCCCAATCACTGGGGAACTTGGTTTGGAGGCAACCTGACTGGAATCAGCTTTCGCAACTTTAGGCGTTGCAGCAACTGGCGCAACCCCGGGTGAAACAGCGGGCTTATTGACAACCGGAGCAAGTATATTTACGGAAGGCACTGAAGGAGAAGCCGGGGATGCAGAAGCTGGAACTGTAAACGGAACTTTGCAGGTTGGGCATGCAAAGGTCTTACCCACCGAATTATCGGGGAGTTGCATTTTCATGTTACATTTCGGACAACCAAAGACTATCGGCATAGCTTAAGACCTTAATTTACGAGCCTGTAAAAGAATATAGATTACTTCTTTTTCCCGGGCTTCTCGTTGAACCTTAAAAGATAACTTCCCAAGCGAATAAGATCACCCGCCTTTAGTTCGGTGGGTTTGGTAACTTTCTGATCATTCAGAAAAGTCCCTGAAGCACTACCTGCATCTGCAATCAAGTACCGATTTTTTTGCATTAACAATTTCGCATGAATCTTTTCAATCGAATTATCACCGAACAGGCCTATATCACAAGTTTCAGCCCGTCCAAAAAAGGTTTCGGGTTTAGAAAGAATAAGTTCTTTCCCAACTCTTTTACCCGCCTCAACACGCACCCAAGCTTCCTTTAAAACCACTTGCGCCAAACCAATAAAGAAACCAACAGCAGCGCCCAAAGCAACAAACCCAAGACCACTGGCACTAAGAAGATTTTCTCTGCCAAAAATGGCCCCAAGGCTTAATTTGAAGAACAAAAAGAATGCACCACCAAGAAAACCACCCAGAGCGCCACCCATAAGCCCATTTTTAATTTTGTTGTCATGAGGGGCAGGGGACTTTGTTGCAAGTGCAAACACCAAATCAAAAAGTCCAAGTGACAAGCCAATAAGTAGGCCAGAAATCGTCCAACCAATCAGCACAAAAAATTGAACTCCAGTAATGCGAACAATAACCGAACCCGTAACACCTCCCAAAATGCCACCAAAAAGGCCAACAAAGCCTGCGCCCAAGGAGCGAATTACAAGCCTTTTAATGTCAGACTTTCCCGTGCTCCAAACCGTATCAAGAACACCAACAGCAAAAGAAATAAGCGCGCCTACTAAAGCACCATCAATCACGGATTGCAATAATTCAGAAGTTACACCTTGGGTTACCAATCTTGATACAAATGCAGCACTAAGGGCTGCATAGGCTCCAAATACCGCACAATAATAAAGAAAAAGATTAAAACTCATATGGCTAAATTCCGTTACCTAAACAAACTACTGGAAGCTTCACGAACCTGAACTTTTGTTTGCGAACTAAACTGCCCACTCGCAACCTTTAATGAATAAACCCCTGCCTTTGAGGCACTAACCTTCCACGAAACCTGCGACATCTGGGTTGCTCTATCTACCTCAACAATTGCTTTTTCTTTTGTTTCACCCGATGCAAGGTTAACGCCCTCAGGCAATGTGATCATAACGGGCTGCCCCTTGGTAGCATCTTTAACCAAAGCGGTAAGGGTGAAAGTTTTACCTGCGTTAGTATTACCACCGGTGGTTACAGAAAGTTTGCCGCCCGAACTACCATCGGGTTTTGAAATTTCTCCTAAACCATAGCTAAAGGCGAATTCCCTTACTTCACCAGGATTGGTGTCTCGCTCGTTCCAATAAAGAAAAGCGACGGAATCGGTAAAGCGAGAGCCATCTTTACCTTTTTTGGGTGCTAATTCAGAGGGGTCTGCGTCAAAGGAAAACTCTGTATTTCCGGGATTTTCACCCAAATAGAGTTTATACAAGGGCTCAGGCTCGCAATCGGGGAGTTGAAAGCCCTTCAAACCAAGATGGGCAATTACACCTGGAGCATCAAGATTTTGAAACTGCATTGCCTCAATAAAATCGGGCATATCTTTCTGGGTAAACTCGGTAAACTTCGTGACAAACCCATCGGTTCCTGGAACAACAAATGGAACCCCATCTTCGCCACCAATAAATGTATCAAGCATCATTCTCAGACCAATTTTATGACTGTTTTTACCTTTGTTTTCAACTGTATAACGAATAACACACGTATCCAAATTACCTGATTGACTACCGGGGACAATTTGCACAAATTGTGAAACCTTGATCCTTTCACCCGCCAATAGATAATCACAAGAAACACGCCAAACTCGCCTTTTGGAGTCTTCTTTGTCTTCTGTAACTCGAACCTCTTTCATTGCATGAGCAAACAAAAAATCACGACCATCAATTTTAATTCGGGTGTTATTTGAATCACCCTCCTGATCATAGGTAAGTCTAAGATTTTTGGAAGCATCTTTGGGGTCCTTTTTATCAGCAGCAAAAAGGCCGAAACGATAATTCCTAGATTTTGCTTTATGGCTAAAGTCCAGCATCAATTCAGCTTTTTTATCAAGGTCGAACGAATAACCAAAAGAATTTTGTGCACTCTCATTTTTCGCTCCACCTGATCCCCCTTCAGTCTTACCACCCACCCCAACACCGACTGCATCCGCTATCAACAATATAACCATCAAAGAAACCAAACCCGCAAAGGGCACAAAATGAATCAAGGGGATCGAAGAATTAGGCCCTTTGGTATTCTTTCTTAATTTTGGGTCAACCTTGATGGTGCTATCAGTTTCAGGAATATCGGTTGGGGGCGGGGCATTAGGAACAAAAACAGGCTGCTTAGTAAAAACCAACTCAGGTAATGGTTCGGACCTTGGAGCCACATACTTTCCAGAAACCTGAACATTGACCTGAACCAGAAACTTCTGATTACCATTAGAAGTGACTGCAATTTTTGAAACCAACAACTCACCGGGTCTATCAGGAATCTGAGGAATAACAAATCCAAGAATTGCACTGCTACCCGTCAACTTGGGGTCTTTCGCAGTAATCCATGATTGATCTGCAAACCCATGAGCGAAAACAGGCCTCTTATCTTCGGTGCCAACAGTCAATTCAAATGCGAGTTCCTGCCCAGGAGCACCGTTAAGATTGACCACCGTTTGATTAATAAAAGTTTTGGGCGGTGGTGTAAGACCCAACGCTTCAAAAAACTGCTGAATGGCTCCTACTCCTGATGCGCTTGGCCCTTGCACAGGATAAGACCAGCCATTGCTTTCGTACCACTTGGCAACAGAGCCGTTTTCAAAAAGAATGGCAGCTTCTTTAGCATTGGCTTTAGCTTTAGAAGCTATTTGTCTTGGGTTGAGAGCCCCAGAAAGCGGCATAAGTTGGAATGGGGTGACAGGCACTTCGGCCCGAATTAACACCACCGAACTTCCACCAGAAGAGTCAATTTTTAATTTGGCAACAAGCGGCTTATCCGATGCGCGTAATTTTTCAGGAACAATCCGAAGAGGGACAGTTAATTCACCAGTGGTTTGAAAATTCTTAACCGAAGCATTACCAGTTTCCCCGATGGCAAGCCAATTGCTATCCGAAGTGATTGAACCAAAAAGAAGGCGCATACCCCCGTTTTCAATCGTAATTTTAATTTCCCGCTTGGCTGTTCTGCTTAGAACCCCAAGATTGATTTCCTGAGAAGAAAGATTAAGCCTTGCTTCAGATAACACAGAAGAAGGAAACTTCCCTAGGAGTTCATCTAAACCACGAGAGGAGTCAGGAAACTTCGCAGCTTCCTTTGCAGCCATCGACAAATCGATACGACCAATGCTTGCAAGAAAAGATTCAAGGAACCCTTGTTTCAACATGTCAGCAGCGGGCTTTGATTCTTCATGACAGGCAATGGCAAGGTCGTCAAAATTAAGGCAGGAACGACCACTCATAAAAACGAATGGACTTGGGAATCTAAGGCTATTAATTGCGAGAGGGCCCGTTCCAGCATCAGCACCGCCTAGAACAAAGCCATCAAAATAGCAGTAAACAGCTTCTTGGGGATTAACTCTGGAACACTTGGGGCAAGTCATCATCATGATTACTATTACTCACACAATCCAAGTTAGAGATTCAAAAAAAAAGCGCAGCCGTTATTTATCGAACTGCGCCAAGACATCAACTTTGAAGGCGCACTATTAAAGCATAACCTTCATTTGAATATTACCAATTTGCACCATATCGTTAGCCTTGAGTGGCATCTTTTGTCCGGGGTAAATCTTATTTCGGTTTAAGAAAGTACCGTTTGAACTATTAAGATCTTCGATGGTTATTTTGTTATCTTCGAACTCAATAACAGCGTGCTGCCTACTTGCCCAAACCCGTTCTGGGTTTTCTTGATCTTCAAGGTCGATATCAACAGGCTTGTCGTCTGCTCTACCGATAAAGTTGAGGCCACCAAGAATTGGAAATTCAACCTTGGGTTTCTGGCCACGCACCACATACAATCGAGGATTCGCAGAATCCGACACAAAGTAAGGGTCATCGGAAACAGGCGGGGCGACTGGGGCCGCAGCAATTGGGGCAGGGGCAACTTCTGCAGCAATTGGGGTCGGTATCGCTTCAGCAATTGGGGGCGGGGCAACTTCTTCAGCAATAGGCTCTGGCATCGCTTCAGCAACAGGCAAGGGTGGCATCTCTTCTATAGCCATCTCAGCCATTGGGAAAGAAGGAACTTCTTCGGCGATCTCAATTGCATCCGCCATGGCAAAAGGGATAGCTTCCTCAATTACTTCAGCAACAGGAAGAGGCGGGGCCTCAGCAGCAACAGGAACTGCAGGAGCAGAATCCACCCCTGTGAGATCAGACTTACACTGCTCACAAAAAAGGGCACCGTCTTCATTTTCAAAATGGCAAAAAGGACATACGATCATCGAAATACCTCTCTTAAACTCTACTTAAAACTGACTACTAAATTCCTATTCCAAAGCGGCATCTTGCCTGTTAATAACGCCAGATAAACAAATTACTCATCAGCAGCACGGGCAGCATCATCCACTGCCAACTGAGTCTTTTTCGAAACTTTACCGCCTTGATTAATTTCAGCAAGCACCTGCTTGGCAAGCATTGTTTTCTTTACCGCCCTAGCACCCATGACTTCGCCTTTTTTCTCAATACTTTGAGCAACTCGAACTGCTTCTTGAGTATTACCAGTGGAAATGGCATTTTGCAGGTTCTTGTTTAATTCGAAAATCTGAACTTCATCAATATGCTTTGCAACTTCAGCGTTAATATAACCATTACCTGCGGCGGTATATGACATTTCAATCGGAATCAAACCACTAGATTCTTTGACACCTGACCCTGTATCAAAAGTTATTTCAACATCAAGAAGCTTAAACTTTCCATCAGGCCGTTTAGGAAGGCTAAGGTCAAGAATGTAACGGGAAGTCTTATCTTTTTCCAAGGTGCCAAGTTGTGCAACTGAATGCCGATCTTCAACTTCCACCAAAGACAAATCTTTAATTTCAGGCACAACCATGCGAACTCGCCTGATTTTAATATCTTTCATGAGACGAAAATGAATCTGCACATCCCGGAAACCTACCGCAGCAAGGCTTTGAAACTCGCTAGCAAAAACTTTCTGAGCAGAATCAACCTGATTAACATCAATGTAATGCCATTTGCCATTTGATAGCGACGCAAGATCTTTGATAAGGCCTGAATTCCACTCGGTACCAACACCAATTACACTAAAATTGATTTTCTTTTCAGCAGCAGCTTTAGCGTATTCTTTGCACAACTGCTCGCCTGATGTTTCGCCATCGGTAAGAACAACCAAATGCGAGATATTTCCGGTGCCCGTGCTTTTCTGAAGTTCAGAAAGGGCTAATTCGATACCTTGATCCATCGAGGTGCCGCCCGCATCCACGTTGAACATGTCAATCCGCATGATGACATCAATAATTTTATCTTTTTGAGAAACCAAGGTGGTAGGCAATACTAGTTCAGCATTATTTGCAAATGCAACAATGGCAATCGAATCATTTGGCCTTAAGAAATTCAAAGCAGAACAAGCGGCTTCTTGAACTCTGCTAATACGGCTTTTGCCTGTACCATCTTCTTCATACATTGAACCTGAAACATCCAAAACCATGGCCATGTTGATGCCGATTGAAGCCCCGCCGCCACCAACTGCTGGAATCAATTTCAATAGCGCATAACTAGCAATTGATTCACCAGCAACTGCGATGCTATTCCGGTGCATCATTCTTTCAACATGAATTTTAGCTTTGGAGATTGCTTGGCTCATTGATAACTTCAACCTAATTAAATTCTGTTAAAACCACAATTAATGCATTAGAATTATCTTATGCCAGCGCTTTAACCAATACAACAAAGAAACTTCTTCATTTCTTCAGTTTTTTAAGAGCGGAATGCACTTATCATCATCACCCGCAAGCAAGACTTAAATCACTACCTATCAACCAGCATTTCCCTAACACACATTAATCAAAAACCTTATCTCATATACAGCGAATTTGAATTTGCAATTTAATGGCTCTCCAGATGACAGAGACCGGCACTAAACACGAATCAGCCCTAATTATTTAACTTTGGCTAAGCGCAACGCCATCAATAATCACACGATTAATCCGGAACGGTACATCCTTGTTGGAATCAAACAAGATCAAATTCGCCATGCTGCCTGCCTCAATTTTAATCTCTGGCAACTGAAGCAACCTTCTGGGCGCATTGGTTGCCATTTCGATTGCCTGACTTCTTGAAACAACCCCAAGAGAAATTAAATGAGCCACACAATCATCAGTGAAAGAGCCTGAGCCCGCCAGAAAAGGTGTTCCGGGCACCACAACTTTTCCGCTTGATAATATTTCAATTTCCTGATCCCACATCGAATACTTTCCAGGAGGAAGCCCGGCAAGCCCACTGGCATCGCATGTAATTATTTGTTTTTCGAATGGCTTGACACGGACTATCGTTTTTATCAGCGCCTCGGGTAGGTGATGCCCATCAGTAATAATACTTGCAGACAAAGAATCACAACCGAGCTGCTCCCAAAAATAATTTTCATGCCTAGGCAACATGGCATGAGATCCATTCCCTAAATGCGTGGAAAGCCGCGCACCCGCTCCAATTGCCTCACGAATAATCATGGGGCTTGCTGCAGTATGTCCAATGGAAACGACGACACCTTCAAGGTTCATTTTCTTTATAAAATCAATTGCACCCGGAAGCTCTGGCGCAAGTGTAAGTAATTTTATTCGATTGCCAGAGGCCTCCTGATACTCTTTAAATTCGTCATAAATTGGATTGCGAACATGTTGTTTCTGATGGGCGCCCCTCGGACCATCTTCATTACTTATATAAGGCCCTTCCAGATGAAAGCAGGGCATGGCACGGGCAATCACAGGATCACTTTCACATGCTTTTCGAAGGGTACTAAAGCCATGAATCAGAACAGGATGGGAGTTTGTTATAATTGTTGGGCAAATTGCATCGATACCGTGCCGTTTGCAAACCGAAAGAACCTTTCTGATTCCACTTTCATCTAGGTTGATGTCACTAAAAGCCACACCCATAGCACCATTGATTTGCAAATCAAAAAACGCAGGAGCAATATATGAGCCCTGGTAATCAGGGACAAAGTTTCCTGCTTGTTCCACAGAAACAATTTTGCCATTGTTGCAACGTACATCAACCATCTGTTCGGTTTGATAATGCTTTGCCCGAAAAATCATTTTTTCCCATCTCCGCCCGTTTGGTATGAGGGTGAAGTTTCATTTTCTTTTTTTGAGGATGCAAAGATGGCCAAAGCAACGATGCAACCGATTAAAGTAGCGAGGGCACCCAACCCGATTCCTGTTCCCAGAAATAGCAATTCATTTCGAGTGAATCGAGATAAGTTAAAAGCTCCAACCGAGGCTGGCTTTGATTTTCTAATGGATTTTTTATACACGGGCTCGGGATTATCAAAAGCAAAATCATCAGCTTCTTTGGGCATACTAGATACAAATGTAACTGAATAATCGTCCTCAATACCGGGATCGCTTTCAGAATCTTGGCCATCGCTATTATCTGAGGGAGGGTCATAGAGTATTCCCTCTTCTTTTTTATTTTTAATCTTTTCTTTGAGGGCAGTTTTCGAAGTTTCAAGCCAAGTGAGATATTTTTTAAGCTTGTTTTCGGAATCGGGAGCAGAAGGTGAGACAAAAGGCCCCGAATTCAAAAAAATCGCAAGTGCTTGAGCACATTTTTCAGGCGTCTGGTAGCGATCTGATGGCTCCTTCGCAAGCATTGTATTAATGATCTTATTCAATCCCTCAGGAACCTTGGGATTAAATTGACTAGCAGGCTTTGGAGTTTCAGTTTGATGCCTGATAATTTGGTTAATAATATTGGTATCTGGGAAGGGGGGTTGACCTGTCAACAAGTGATACAGAACACACCCTAGTCCGTAAATATCTGCTCGAATATCAATATTTCGAGCATCCCGGGCCTGCTCGGGTGCCATGTAATCAGGAGTGCCCAAAATCGCCCCTTCATCGGTCAGGTTCAATGCGGTCACAACCTGATGCAGGGGTTCTTTATTCTTGGTGAGTTTACCCAAACCCATATCAAGAATTTTTAAAGTTTTATCCATCACCTTAGAAGTAAGAATTGGGCCTGCAAGCATCATATTTGCTGGCTTTAAATCTCGATGCACAAGCCCATGTTGATAAATACAATCCAGCCCCCGAAGCGCCTGATAAACAATATGGCAGGCTTCATCAGGAGGAACTTTACCACTCCGCTTTAAAAATTGGTCTAGTGTTTCACCCTCAAGGTAATCCATAACCATGTAATGAACACCGTTGTAAACTCCCGTTTCAAAAGTCCGAACAATATTTGGGTGAATCAATTCCATGTTCATCTGAGCTTCACGGTGGAAGCGCATCAGGAAATTTTTTTCACGCGACTTAGATGGAGGCAGCACTTTTAAAGCAACAATTTGGCCTGTTTCATGCTCTGCTTTGTAAACACCGCCCATGCGGCCCGTTCCAAGCTTTTCCGAAATCTTGTAACTGTTTATAAAATATCCATCTGCATGGCCTTTGATTAAAAGCTTAGCTTGGTATTCGGTCACGTACTTTCGGCTCACAAGCCAGTTAGCAAACTTTATCACATCGGATTGTGCAGTTTTCGATTCTTCTTTCCATCGATCCAATACGATTTTCGCCTCATCAAGCTTCATCAGCTTGCTTCTCAAGATCAACCCATAAACATTATTAACAGTTAATTCCATAATAACCTAAAAATTACTTTTCATGATGCTTTAGTATCTATAATACCTACATGAATTTAGATAGCGATCTTTTATTACTGGCAGAAAATCCAAATGCCAGTATTTGTTTAGAGACTCTGGCGCTCAGTCTTGCCTTAGATGAATATCCTAACTTGGATATTTCAGCCTACAAGTCTGAAATTGCAGCTTTTTCACATGGATGTAAACTTCCCGGGGGCACCGACCTTGAAGTTCGGGTTCGAGCCTTTGCCCGGTATTTATCACATGACCTTGGTTTTCATGGCAATAAAAACGATTATTATGACCCCCAAAACAGCTACTTAAACCTTGTCATTGATCGTAGATTGGGTATCCCTATTTCTCTTTCAATTCTAGCAATTTGCATTGGAAAAAAGCTTGGACTTAGGCTTTTTGGCGTAGGACTTCCGGGGCACTTTGTAACCATGGCGTGCGAAGGAAACCATTCTGTTTATTTCGATGTTTTCAATGAGGGAAAAATCCTTTCACAAAGCGATTGTGAAAGCCTTTCATTTAAAGCCACAGGCGAACAGATCACCCTATCTGAAAATCATTTTTCGCCATTGCCCATGGCTTCGGTCATTATTCGCATGCTAACCAACCTTAAACTTATTTATTTTCGAAAAAATGATGTCCCAAGATCAATTCGTATTTTGAACAGACTCAGACAAATCGCCCCCAATGACCCATCACAAATGCGAGATTTAGGCGTGGCACTATTGCAAGCTGGCCACCCTGGCAAAGCTCTCATCAACCTTGAATCTTATACTCAATATGTACCCTCAGCCATCGATGACAATGATATTCAAGCTTGGATCAAACAAGCTAGAAAAGATATTTCAAACAGAAACTAACAACGGGATTCACTATGATTAAAGCTCTTTTGCTTATAGCGCACGGCAGCAGGAACAAGGAAGCTAACGAGGATTTGATTCATCTTGCAAAAAGGCTTGTTTCTAGCGAGCTTCAAATCGTTGAGCCATCCTATTTAGAACTTGCTGAACCAGAAATTGAAACTGCGGGAGACACTTGCGTTGAAAAAGGCGCACAGTTGGTGATCATGGTGCCTTATTTTCTATCTGCAGGGATCCATGTTAGAAAAGACCTAATCGAATCTCTCGAACTATTAACTAAAAAGTATCCCGAAGTGCAGTTTAGACTTGCAGGACACCTCGGGCCACATCCCTTGCTTGAAACAATTATCCGTGAAAGAATCGAAGAGGCTCTTCGTTAAAAATTCAGGGCAATTTCATAGACTTCCAGCGCATCCATGACCTGATCATTTCGGGTAAACAATGCTGCTATTGCTGCGCGATGAATTTTCATCTTCAAATCTCCCACGCCAATTGCGCCATAGCAAATAACACCCTCCCGAACAACGCCTTTGTCCATCACGCTGGTTCCCTCGATACCCATAGGCGGAACCGCGTTTAAATCAACAACCATTTTAATGCTGCTAACGGCCTGCCTAATTTTTTCAGGAAGGAGACAAACGCCAGCGGCCCCCGTAGAGATTACTAGCTCCACCCCCTCTAATGCACTTTTTAATTCAACATCATTGGCAACCTGAATTGCAACCGGGGCAGGGCATTCCCCTATTTTCTTCCCTAATGAAACAATTGCTGATTGTGCTTTTTCAATAGTACGCGACGACAAATAAACCTTAGCACCAAGCTTGGCCAACAACAGCGCTGCTCTTTGACCGACAGGTCCGGTACCTGCAAGAATCAGTACTTTTTTATCTTTCAAATCAAGGTTTTTTGCTGCTATTCGAACCGCTGCGGCCGCGGTTGTATTGCAACCATTTGCATCAAATAGCACTGATACCCGCAAGCCATATTCGGGGACCATGGCACCAAGAGCCTTGGCAAGTAATGCTTCACTTTTCTCAACATTACCGCCGCCGATAAACAGGGCAGTATTTTTCAAATCTTTGGGACTGCGGGTAAAAATTGCGCCATGAACAAGATCTCTTACCTGATCGGGTTGCACATTCGCATAGCTAAATAGTTCATTCACATTGGAATCTATAGCAACGACACGATCAAAGACACTCGCATGAGCATCAGGGTCAAGTTGGATTAGGATGGTTTTCTTTTCCATGACGAAATCACCTTATTTTAAGCCTATAAATAAGTCATGGGGGCAGTTAGCCCCCATGTTTTGAACCTTAAAACCTAAAGTATTACTTAGGTGAGAAAGGATGTTTTACTTTATCTTTTTGAGCAGTGATGGTTTCAACTTTTGGCTCATTCGCAAGGGCTTTTTTCAAAGCGTCTTTGGTGGCAGCATAGTTGTATTCAAAAATCTTGCTATCATCTGCAGCTTGGGGATGTATGAAAACACCACAAACGCAAACCAAGTTTTCGGCATCATGATTGCTGATAACGCCTTCAGCAACGCTATCTGCAACAGCACGAGCAACAGCAGCTTGGGCAGGGCCAAACATCTGAACTGCTTGCTTTAAGCCTTTAATAGTTACCTTGGTAATCATTACAGTTGCGGGTTTGCAGATTAAATTTGGTGCAACAACTGCAAGTAGGCTATTGTGGCCTGCAGATTGGGTTGCAATTGCATTGGCAAAAGCTACGCCAACTGGGCCATCTTTTGAACCGATCAATAGATCGATATGTGCAATTTCATTACCATCGCCTACCAAAGATTCGCCAATAAACATCGACATAATTAAAACTCCGTTTGTTCACTAAGGACAATTAACAACCTCTCAGAATATATATAAAGAGTATCCCGTGGGGAAGCAAACAGATTATTAATGAAATCTTCAAGGGGATTTGAAGAAGTCATGAAATAGCATCATATTTGCATGATTAGTTCTTGCTCTGTCACCAAATACAAATAGAATTCCAAAAGCTTGATTTTTATACTCCGTTTTAAAAGTGAGGATTTATACAGTCATGTCAAATTCATCTATCTCTGTAACTAGGCTCCTTGGGTTAGGCTTAACCCCGGGCAAACTCCGGGGCCTTCAGCGAATCAGCAATGACAATGGCACACTCACCATGGTTGCTACCGACCAAAACAGCTCTATGATCAGTATGATACGCGACAGCCTCAAGAAAAAAGGCATCGATCGCGAACCCACATTCGATGAAATTGTCGAAGCTAAAATTATTCTTGCTGAGGCCCTTTCCAAGAATGCCAGTGGCGTTCTTGTTGATGGTTACTACGGCGTTTGGAACAGCGTTGCCTCTTTTAATATCCCCAAAACGGTTGGCATCTTGGTTCGCGTTGAGCAATCAGGTGGCGGCAAAAACAAGGTCAATGCGCCTTTGGGCGGTTTTGAACCAGGTTGGAGCGTAGAAAAAATCAAGAGTATCGGTGCCGATGCTGTAAAGCTTCTTGCTCAATACGAACCCACCGAACCTAATAGTGCTGAGCACCAATTCGAATTCATTCAACAAGTTTACGAAGATTGCAAAAAACATGACATCCTTATGCTTTTGGAAACCGTTGCTTTCCCATTCGGCGACGAAAAGAAAGACAGCAAAAGTTTCATCAATCGCAAGGCTGAAACTGTAATCGAAAGTGCTCATCAACTCAGCAGGTTCTGCGATATTTACAAAGCTGAGTTCCCAGGCCACCTCGGAAATGAATCCGATGCTCAGCTTGAGAAAAACCTTAAGGCTCTTGATGCTGTCAGCGAAAGGCCTTGGGTTCTACTTAGCGCAGGCGTTGATTTCCCTGCTTATAAGCAACAAGTTGAAATGGCAATGAAGGCTGGGGCAAGTGGGATTTTAGGTGGCAGAGCATTCTGGAAAGAATACTTCCTAGAAGAAACCGAAGTTGCACGGAAGACCTTTGCCAACACTGTTTGCAATGATCGCGTTCTTCAAATCCATGACATTGTCAAAGCAAAAGGTAAGCCATGGTTTTCACGATACGGCCTCACCATGGATGAACTTCATCGTATTCGGGTTGCTGAAGGCTGGCACTTCCGTTACGGCGGAAACCTCAAGGCCACTGGCAACTCTAAGGCTGGAGCCCCAGGCGAAGTTTACTAACAACTTTCCCTATATCCACAAAGAAAGCCAGACACTTTTGTCTGGCTTTCTTCTTTTAGTACTCATCAATTTTATTGCTACCAGCCCTAATCTATATCGAAAACCTTTTTTAGTTTCTCTTCAGCAAGCTTACCTTGGTTTTTCTGCACCACTACACTGATACAGGTCTCGCTGGTATTTATCATCAGAATGTTGATGCCTGCAGATGCCAACGAACCAAAAATTCTTCGCGCAACACCGGTGTGCGTTCTCATGCCCACGCCAAGCACATAAAGGGTTGCAATTTCACTATCTGCAGAAGCCTGAATATCAACATCAATCGATCTGGCAGCCTCAATTGCAAGGGCTAGGGCCGGTTGCAATTTTTCCCTGGGCACACTAAACGAAAGATCAACTTTTCCACCACACAAATTCTGCACAATCATATCGACAACAATGCCACCGCTGGCAACAGCCTGAAAAATTGCAAGACTATTCCCTGGTTTATCAGGCAGGCCAAACAGGGTGATTCTCCCCTGATCCACCGTTTGATGAATTTCGCTTACCAAGATTTCTTCCATACTTGCAAGTTGTTGGGTTATCTCAACAAGATCTCCCGAACTCGGACTGCTTTGACGGGTCGCAATTTTAGAATGATTTACATCTTCCACTGAGGCACCAGCACCATACCTTGGCTTTTCAAGCGAAAATGCGCTATGCACTGCCCGTAAGGCCTTCTCCGCATCCGCTTTGTCTACCAATACTGAAATCTTGATTTCACCCGTGGTGATCATCTTCATGCTGATTTTTTCAGATGCGAGTGCTGCAAACATTTTTTCTGCAATACCCGTGTTGGTTTTCATTCCGGTACCAACAATCGAAACCTTGCTTACTTGAGCATCATGAACTAATCTGGCACCCAATTCCTGAACCAAAGGCTGCAAGGCTTCAAGCGTGGCGGTCAAGTCGTGGGATGGGACTGTGAACCCAACATTCGCTTTCCCATTGCTGCCAACGCTCTGGGCAATCATATCCACAACAATATTTCGGGCAGAAACGGCTTCGAATATTCGATGGCTTATTCCAGGCTGATCAGGCACACCTTCCATTGATATCCGAGCTTCATCCCGCACCAAAGCGGCGCCACATACAGGAATTTTTGTCATCCACTCGGTTTCGGGAACAATCCAAGTGCCTTCGCTATCACTGAAAGAAGATCGCACCTGCAATGGTACATCAAACTTTCTCGCAAATTCTATACTTCGCGAATGCATTACCCCTGCACCTGCGCTTGCAAGTTCCAGCATTTCATCATAGCTGATCGCTTCAATCTTTCGAGCATCAGGGACAACTCTTGGGTCTGTTGTGTAAACCCCATCCACATCAGTAAATATATCGCAGGCAACTTCCAATTTTGGGCCCGAGGGATCATGCTTCATCACCGCAGCAAGTGCCACTGCAGTAGTATCAGAACCGCCTCGGCCCAAAGTGGTAATATTATCATCTTCATCAATACCCTGAAAACCAGCAACGATGACGATATAGCCATCTTCTAAGGCTTTGCGCATTCTGGCGGTGGAAATACTTTTAATTCTTGCCTTGGTATGGGTGCTATCGGTAACGATTCCGACTTGGGCCCCGGTAAGGCTTATGGCTCGCTCACCCAAAGATTGGATCGCCATAGCCATCAATGAAATCGAAATCTGCTCGCCAGTGGATAAAAGCATATCCATTTCGCGAGCGGGCGGGGTTTCAGTAATTTCTTTGGCAAGCGCAATCAGCTCATCGGTGGTATCACCCCTAGCGCTAACGACAACGATAACCTGATTGCCTGCATGTTTTGCGCGGATGGCTTTGCGTGCTGCAGCCATCACTCTTTGGGCATTGGCAACACTCGAACCACCAAATTTCTGTACTACCAGACTCAATGGAATATCTCCGTAATTAAAGCAAAAGCCTTATTGTGTAAAATCTTAGGTGTAATGAGTGCGTTTGTCTAACAATCAATTCAATTTCTTGCATTCCATTTCCTTTCAAGGATACGATCATTTGCAAGTTTCATGAATATTCAGTGAATTATGCCAGTTCTTGGATTATTTACGACCAAAAGAGACTTCAAAGATTATAGTGACTTTCTTTAACTGATGATTATTCACAACGCAAACTTTTAAGGCAATCCAATGTCAATATTCTTGATCCTTGCAACTTTATGGAATTCGACCCAGCAATTAGAAGTTCAATTATTAGGCAAAACTTCTATTTCTGGAACCGCTTCCGATCTGTCGAGCATGAAAAATCTGCTGGAGGACAAATCGCCCAACAACAGACTCGGGGGCTTTGGTTCTGCAATCGCTTACACCGGCCAAGGAAACAAGTATCTTTTATTACCCGATCGCGGCCCTGGTGATGGAGCAAACTCCTATTCATGCCGATTTCATTTAGCTGAAATAACTGTTTCAACTCCGGGAAAAATCGATTTCAAACTATTAAAAACAACTCTGCTCAAAACACCAGAAGGCAACCTCTTAACTGGATTATCCAAGGACTTTGGCCCCTCGGGCAGCAGGTTTGACCCCGAAGGTATTCGCGTCTTAAAAAATGGCTCCATTCTTATTAGTGATGAATATGGACCATCAGTATGGCTCTTTGATTCCACCGGAAAACTAAAACATAAGTTCCTCATTCCTGAAAAGTTCCTCATCCAAAACAAATCTGATCATGCTGAAAAAGAATTCCCGCCCTTTAATAAAAAAGGTAGGCTGACCAATAAAGGGTTTGAAGGCATCGCTATTTCATCTGACCAAAAAAAATGGCTCGCATCTTTACAAGGATCTCTCATTCAGGATCGTAACCCCACAGATCAAAACTTGAAAACCAATGGCGACAACCTGCGCTTTTTAGAAACTTCCATCGATGGAAAACACCTGCGCGAAATTGTTTACAAAATGGAAAGTGCAAAGAATGGCGTAAATGAAATCCTGGCAATCGGCGAAGAAGACTATTTGGTGTTAGAGCGGGATGGCGATGCAGGTGAATCTGCAGGGTTCAAAAAGATCTTTCGCATTAGCACAAAAAATGCAACCGATGTTTCAAAGATACTTGAACTTCCCGCACCAATGCTCCCTGTAGGCATCGTTCCCGTAACCAAAACACTTTTTCTTGATTTGCTCGATCCAAAATTTGGACTCAAGGGAAAAGACTTTCCCGCAAAGATTGAAGGCCTTACTTTTGGCCCCGATCTTCCCGATGGCCGAAAATTGCTAATCATCACCACAGATAATGACTTTAAACCCGATGAACCCACTTGGATTTACGCTTTTGCTGTAAAAACCGATTGATTAGCTTTTCATCATCGATCCGCACTGGGCCTTCCAGCGCATCCAATGATCTGCAAGTACCAAGCAAATCATCGCCTCACCCATCGGTACAAACCTAGGCAACAAACAAGGATCATGCCTGCCTTTGGTTAGGATCTCTGTTTCAACCCCATGTTTGTCTACCGTTGGTTGTTTTTGGGGCAAGCTGCTAGTTGGCTTGATCGCAACCCTACAAACAATCGGCTGGCCACTCGAAATACCGCCTAGCATTCCGCCATGGTTATTGGTTTTGGTTCCAACTTTGCTCGGAAGTTTTTCATCAGCAATAAAATGATCATTGCACTCGCTGCCACGCATACTAGCCACTTTAAACCCCGCACCATATTCAAAACCCAATACAGCAGGCAGAGACAATAATCCCTTGGCGATATCAGCCTTAAGTTTGTCAAATACCGGTTCGCCCAAGCCTGCAGGAACCCCAGTTGCTACCATTTCGCAAATGCCACCAATCGAATCTCTTTCCAAACGCACCTGATCAATCAGGGCATACATTTTTTCTGCGATAACTGGGTCTGGGCAGCGCACCGCATTACTTTCAACTTGTTCTAAAGTAATTGCAGCGGGGTCTGTAGCTTCAAAACGAATATCACCAACCTGGGTTACATAACCTAAAACCCTAATACCTTGAGTCGCAAGTAATTTCCGGGCAATCGAACCAGCAGCCACCCTGCAAATAGTTTCTCGCGCACTCGAACGACCGCCTCCTCGATAATCTCTTAATCCATACTTGGCATCAAAAGTATAATCTGCATGGCCTGGTCGGTATTTATCCTTGATATCGCCATAATCATGGCTTCGCTGATCGTTGTTGCGGAATAAAATGCCAATAGATGTACCATCCGTGATACCTTCAAAAACCCCCGAAAGAATTTCGGGTAGATCATCTTCCTTGCGTTGTGTGGTGATTTTTGACTGCCCAGGTTTTCGCCTTTGCAAATCCGGAATCAAATCTTCAACTCCGAGCGGTAGTCCGGGTGGGCAACCATCAATAATAGCAACATAACCCGGGCCATGGCTTACGCCCGATGTTGTTACTCTGAACAGTTCTCCGAATGAGTTTCCTGGCATGATGGTAGTATAACCGAAAATGAGTACAATGTCCTATGTTCAAAACCCAAGTACCTTTTCAAGGCGGGGCAGCAATGAAGAATGTAGTGATTGTTCTTTTTATGCTGGTGAATTTTGCTTACAACCCGGCCCCATTGCCTGCCCAAGCGGTTAAAGAAAGTGGCAGGTTTGGTATCGCACTTGATGAGGCTTCTTTCCCGCAAAACAGCCCCGATAACCTGCGTAAATCATTGCTAAAAGCACTTAATTCGGATAAAATCGAGTACATGTTAGCCTACCTTGCAGACCCATCGTTCATCGATAAAAATGTCCGCGAAGTACATGAAGGCGATTTTGCCAAACAAGTTGCAGAAACTCGTGAAAAACTTAAAAAGGGCCTAAAATCTCCTCTAGAATCCCTTCTAAAAGAAGGAAAACTGAACTCCTCAGAAAAATCTGCTTCGCTAAAAGATCCTGCCCTCAAGGATTTCATCATCAGCATGAAACTCGAAAACAACAAATGGTACATGGAAAATAACAAAAAGTAAGACGGTTGATCTGACCTCAAAAGGATAATTAAATGGCTGATTCATGGATCGATTTAAGAAGTGACACCGTAACCAAACCTTCGCCAGAAATGCGCGCTGCTATGCATGCTGCTGAAGTGGGCGATGATGTATTTAAAGAAGATCCAACGGTTATCAAATTAGAGGAACAAACCGCAGCAATGCTGGGTCACGAAGCAGCACTTTTTTGCCCATCGGGCACTATGACCAACCAGATTTGCATTAAAGCGCACACCCAACCAGCTGACGAAATGATCTGCGAGGAATTTTGCCATGTCTTTAATTGGGAAGGTGGTGGCCCAGCAGCCCTAAGTAACATTTCCTGTAAAACCATCAGGGGAAATCACGGCTTAATCGATGTAGAAATGCTGCAAGATGCCATTCGCCCGCCCAATGATCATTACCCCAGAACCAAGCTTCTATCCTTGGAAAACACCCATAATCGCTGCGGGGGCAGGGTACAACCATTCAAGGTAGTTAAAGAACTTCATGAGTGGACTCGCAAAAACGGACTTATCTTTCATCTCGATGGCGCAAGGCTATGGAACGCAATCGTTGCAACAGGTATCGAAGCCAAGGCTTGGGGCCAGCTTTTCGATTCGGTCTCGGTATGCTACTCCAAAGGATTGGGAGCACCTATAGGAAGCGCAATTGTAGGCACTAATGAATTTATCGCAAGGTGCAGAAGAATTCGCAAAAGGTTTGGGGGCGGTATGCGCCAGGCAGGCACCATTGCAGCGGGCGCAATTTACGCCTTGAACAATAACATCCATCGCCTGAAGGAAGACCATGAAAAAGCCAAAGTACTAGGTGAAGCCATCCAAAAAACCCCTGGGCTAAAAATGGATCAACCGACTGTTGATACCAACATCGTCTGGTTTCATGTGGATCCCAAACTTGCCCCAGTTCCTGAGTTCGTTGCTGCATTAAAAGAAAGAAAAATCCTAATTCATACAAGTGGTTTAAATCTGATGCGAGTGGTAACTCACCTCGATGTATCCATGGAACAAGTTAAAAAAACAGCCGAAATCATCAGCGAAGTCACCAATAAGTTAACCAAAGGCAAAATTTAATCTGTAAACTTGGGAAGGCTTGTTACAAAATAAGAGCGATGCCGAAGTATAGGTAACCATGTGATCATCCTTTTATCGCATCCGCTACACCCCCAACTTACCACTTATAAATTTACTGTATTTTTTCTCATCCTTTAGCATCTTGGAGACGATAAGTATGTTAGAATTCAGGTGTTGAGCGTTCGAACAGCAGGGCTCTGAAAAGGGCTCTACGAAGGCAGCCTGAAACCCATCTGCAAAATGGCCAAGGTTTCTCTTCTTGTCAGGGCCAGCATTAGGGTTGGCACTTCGGTGCCAAAGATTGTAGTATCTTCTTGGAAACTCCGACCCATCTTTCCGGAGAATTCCTAGAGAAAGGACATGTATCATGTTCAAGCACGGACCATCGACTATAAGCGGACCAGTTTCACGAAACGGCAAAAAGTGGAAATCACAACCCAAAGCCGTCGCTAAGCGCAAAAATGAAGGTGCACCCATTAGGCAGGATTTGGTTAGCAGAGTGCGCCAAGAAATCGCTGCTGGCACCTACGACACCCCTGAAAAATTTGAACTTGCTCTCGATAAAATGCTGGGCGAACTCGATTTAGGTTGAAAAATGTCTCTCTTTCCGGTTAAACCTTTGAGATCTTCAAGGAATCGATTATCATAATCTATCAGAGGAATTGCCCATTTCCTCTGATTTCCTGATCTGAAAGGACGTCTACCGTGAATCTGCAATCTGTTATCGTATCGCAATCCCCAGAAGATAAGTTCAGGGAATACCTTACAACTGGTAACAAATCCCAGCGCTTCACTGGCCAGCAAAGAGATATGGTTCGCTTTATTTTCAGCCACCATGATCACTTTGATGCAGAAGCCCTCATTTCAGATATGCAGGCCGCTAGCCTAAAAATTAGCAGGGCTACCGCTTATCGAACCCTTAATAAACTTGTCGATGCTGGCCTTCTTCGCAGGCTAGAACTCGGCACCCGTACCTTCTACGAACACGATTATGGCTACCCACAACACGATCACCTGCAATGCACCAAGTGTGGCAAAGTGATCGAGTTTCAAAACCCTATCATCGAAGAAGCCATTAAGCAGGCTTCCCTCGCCCACGGTTTTCAAAGTGAAGGGCATTCCTTCATTGTTCGAGGGGTTTGCAAAGAATGCAACATCGCCCGCATGCCCAAACGTCAACTCGACCTCATCTAAAAAAAGAGAGAGAGGCTTTTGGCCACTCTCTCCCTTTGAAACATCTCTTTTTTGCGCCTTAGATCTTCGCAGGTACCTCGTAACCTTTGCGATAGGGGCGGGTAAGCATCAAATTGGCTTCCGCATCATTGATAAAGGTTTCAGTCTTAGGATCCATAACCAGTTTTCTGCCAATCGTGACTTTCGTCTTGCTAGCATCCAACTTGTTATCAGCAAGATGGGCCGCCATCCTGCCTACAGCTTCGGTAGCCTTTTCATCAAGCCCAGCCACTTTCTCAGAAAGCATTTGATCTTTCCCAAGCCTGTAGCTGATGTTGCCCAAATGGCAAAGTGCGCTGGAAAGATGGCCTTCAAGAATATCACCATTCAGCATCTCGGGCTTCCTAGCCCTTACTGCCTTGCAGAAATTCTCGAAGTGATGATTATCGCCACCGCCACTAAACCGAGCTACTTCTTTATTATCTTTATCAAACACAATTCCCGTGGCATAACTTGGACAGACGATGTAACCATTGGTACCGTAGAAAATGTTCCCAACCTTCGTTCCCATGAATTCCTTGGTAGGTAAACCTCGGACTTCAAAAATCAACGCCTTCTCACCATAATCGAAGGAACAAATCTGGGTATTAGGGGTCTGACCATCATCCTCATAACCCAACCTGCCACCCATGCTAAATACGCCCTTGGGCAATTCCATGGCTTTAAGCGCCCAACGAGCCTTATCCATTTCATGAATACCCTGATTCCCTAAGTCGCCATTGCCGTATTCCCAAATCCAATGCCAATCGTAATGAATTTTATTTCTATGAACGGGATTCATCGGGGCAGGGCCACACCACAAATCAAAATCCATGGTCGAAGGAATCGGCTTATCTGCGGCAACTTTACCAATGCTACCTCTGGGCTTGTAGCAAAGCCCACGGGTCATCATGATTTCACCAATCTTGCCACTGTGGGCGTATTCGATCGATTGTCGCATGCCAGGGTTACTACGGCTTTGCGTACCGGATTGGCAAACCCGATTGTACTTGCGCGCAGCTTCGACAACCCTTCGGCCTTCGCTAACATTATGGCTCACAGGCTTTTCAACATACACATCTTTTCCTGCCTGTAATGCCCATATCGCCATCAAAGAATGCCAATGATTTGGGGTTGCAATGCTTATTACATCAATCGACTTATCATCCAGAAGTTTACGAAAATCTTTCTCGAACTTAGGTGCTTTGCCTTGAACTTTTTCAATGGTTTTCATGGCATTGCCAATCACCGCTTCATCGCAATCACAAATGGTGGTAACCACGCAATTGTTCTTGCCTGCAAAGCCGCCCACATGGCTCATGCCTCTGCCATTAACCCCAACCACAGCCACCCTAAGTTGTTCGCCAGAAGCGCCCTTTGCATTTGCAGGCTCCTTGGCTTGGGTATCCACTTTAGAAAAATCAAGACCAGCAGCAGCAATAGCTGCGCCAACAACGCTATCTTTTACGAATTCCCGGCGATCCATGAAAAAGCTCATTGTTTAATTCCTTGAAAAAGTTTTAGGTGTGCATATCAGACAATTTAGAATACCCCTAATAAACATTACGAGTCAATCATTTACCATTGATTTCATCATAAAAGATTCACATTCATCAAGGTTTTGGATAACATGTACTATCATGCTTGAACACTCACAGATTCTGATTTCTACTTTCAAACCAGGCTATGGTTTATTGTTTGAAAACCCTGAAAACTTAACGCTATTGGGCAACGCCACTTATAAATCTAGTCTTCTTAGTCAGAATTGGACTGTCTGCGAGGATGATGACAACCCGTTGGTATTTACACTAAACAAGCTTAAAGTTCCGTTTGCCAACTGGACTATCAGCGATGCCTGCGATCTTACCGTGGGGTTTCTCTATTCCAACCAATTGCTAATGCCTACGAGCAAGATTTATTGCTACAGAACTATTAAGTCATCAGGTATTACGGTATGGGAGGACGAAGTTGGCAGCCAATTGGCCAGCCTTCAACCTCAAAGCTCAAAAGCCAACCTGCTGGTTTTTAATGAACACCAGAGGGGGTTACCCTTTGGCAGGATGCTGATACTTGCAGATTATCTGATTCAATATGGTGCAGAACTGCAGCTTTGATCACTTCGCGCCTCTTTTGGGGGGTCTGCCATGATTTCCATAATGATTCAAGTTTACCCCCTTTAAAACCCGATGAAATGAGCTACATTAGTTTGTAGATAGGGCGCTTAGCTCAGTTGGCTAGAGCACCAGCTCGACACGCTGGGGGTCACAGGTTCGAATCCTGTAGCGCCCATAAAAGACCAAGGTTGACACCCTTGGTCTTTTTTTTATTCAACCTTTTGCTCACAATGCCACACTTCTGGCTCAACAAAGGGCAGGAATCCCTTATTCGTTGATATCTTGCTTTAATCCAAGCCAATCGGCATACTTCAAACCGACCAACACATGGCTAATTGAACGCCGACTCCTTAAAATATTTGGTAGACTCGACCACCGCAGGCTCAGCAATTGAAAGCGCTTAGCGAAGAATTGTCAGTCCATTAGGCCATCTAGTGTCGCATCTGGCACTTCAATTCCTGAGACAAAATTTGAAACCTTGTCATGTGACAAATGTTACTAGTAATTATTTTGTCCTCGCCAAACGAAAACCCCCGACGATAACTTGGTCCCCCGGCGTGAGATAATCATCCCTGCAAAAAGAACTAGCAGCCAATTCATCGCCTCGGAAAGACCCGCCGCGCAACACACGGTAGGTCCCCGTTCTTGGGCCCTTTGGATCTTGCACCAATCCCTTATAATAATCTGCTTTCCAATCTTCACACCACTCCCACACATTCCCATGCATATCGTATAAGCCAAAGGCATTTGGCTGGTAACTCCCTACCGCTACCGGTTTGTCTATTTTTGAGCCGCTATAATTTGCTTCCTTGGGCGTGATATTATCCCCAAACGAATACGCAGTTGTGGTTCCTGCCCTGCAAGAATATTCCCACTCAGCTTCCGTTGGCAATCTAAAACCACCCGTTGTCTTATCATTCAACTTCTTGATAAACTCCTGGCAATCATTCCACGAAACATTTGTAATCGGCATATTTTCGCCTTTGTTTCGTCTTGGGTCATTACCCATTACTGCCTCCCACTGCTCCTGCGTTACCTCATACTTTCCCATGTAATACTGCTTCGTTAATGTTACCTCATGCTGTGGTTCTTTTTTTTCACGACCTTTCGATCCCATTATGAACTTCCCCTCAGGAATTAACACCATCTCCAACTTCACATTTTTTTCAAGATCAATCACTTCTATCTTCCCGGGTTTCACTACCTGCGCAAGTGTCTCCGCCTTTGCTTGCGGTGCCATTCCTTTGGAACAACCAACCAAACCTAACATCAAGACTGCGCCTAGTATTCTTTTCATTTCTCACCTCTGGGGATATAGTTAAACCGTAATGCCTTAACTTTAGGGCAACGTGTTTTCGTAATCTATTTAAATCTAAACCGTACACTATATAATCCAGACAATTCACGAGCAATTTGAACACCTGTGGTACCCAATACATTCCTTCCTTAACTTAAAGAATTAATCCCTTTAATAAAAAATCTATAGTGATCACGACAATGCTTGTTACAATTTTTAAAGTTAAGTAACAGCCAATCTAGCGGGGCATCATGAGCGAACTATTAAAAGCAGTCGAAGCAGCAGCGCACAGATTAGCAGCAGCGCAGGCGAAAAAAGCAGTGATCGAAAGATCGCTTAATGGGATAATAGCAGAGCAGGAACGCAGAGCAGCGGCGAAAGAAGCAGCGAATAAAGCCAAAGATGTTTAAAGCTGAATTGCACCATGCCCTAAAGGCTCATTTCGAGTAAAACTTTTTTCCCAGCCAAGTGGCTATTTCAAAAGCCGATATCACCTTCACCATTTCCAATCCCCAAGTTGGGTGCCGATAAAATGCCGGACATGTTCAACAAAATCTGGTCCAAAGGAACGATTGCCGTGCCCTAACCCCGGCACCACATAAGCCTCACCATCGGGAAACAATTTAGCGCAGGCTATTGCAGCCGCAGGTTTCACTAACGGATCATTCTCCCCAACTAAAAACCTTACCCTGCGATGCTTTTCAACTAGGTGCCGATAAGTCATAGGATTTGCCTGTTGGGTCAGATTGTCGCCTTTGCTAACGGCCTGAAGAACAGACAGAAAATCTAGCGCACCATCAACAATAGTGGGACCGGGGCCCAGAAAAACATTGGCAACCTTGCCAATCATCCTACCCAAAGGTGAGATTAATAGCGGTGTAATAAATGGTGTGTAGCTTCCCGTAAAACCAACTAGGTCTGCGTGGCCAATGGTACCCAGCAAGCGAGAACCGATCCCAAACCTCATGAATGCATAGGAGGAAAGTAGCGTACCCCAGCTAGTGTCGTAGCTGGCACTTTAATTCCTGAGACAAAATTTGAAAACTTGTCATGTGAAAAATATTACTAGTAATTATTTTGTCCACGCCAAACGAAACCCGGAGGAGAGACTAAAGAACCGACCGGTCGGCGTGCGC
The DNA here is from genome assembly GCA_945897965.1 of Candidatus Kuenenia stuttgartensis. Taxonomy (GTDB): domain Bacteria; phylum Planctomycetota; class Planctomycetia; order Gemmatales; family Gemmataceae; genus UBA969. Next base: position 77,260 of record CAMDHK010000001.1, read on the forward strand.
GAGTTCCGGTAAGAAGAACGAGCATCCGATCCACCGACGTCGCAAGACCCGCCACGCAATATACGGTACTCTCCCGTCACTGTCCCCTTTGGGTCTGTTACCACACCCGCTGAATAGTAATCCCCGTACCAATCTTCACACCATTCCTCAACGTTTCCGTGCATATCGTAAAGTCCAAAAGCATTCGACTTGTAACTTCCTACAGCCTTAGGTGAATTAAAAACAAATAGAGTAAAAAAAGACACTAAAATACTTGAGGCATAGTTTGCATCCTTGGGGGTGATATTATCCCCAAATGAATAAGCGGTGGTTGTTCCTGCCCTGCAGGCATATTCCCACTCAGCCTCCGTTGGAAGCCTGTAACCACCATTCGTCTTCGCATTCAACTTCTTTATGAACTCCTGGCAATCTTCCCATGAAACTCCGTGTACTGGTAATTTGGCACCTTTATTGCCACTAGGGTTATTTTCCATCAATCCTTCCCATTGTTCTTGCGTTACAGTGTATATTCCTAAGTAAAAGCCTTTGGTAATAATCACCTTATGGGAAGTTTCATTTGAGTTACGGTATTCTTCTGATTCAGGCGAACCCATCATAAATGTGCCTGGTGGAATCCACGCAAATTTCATCCCCAATTCATTCGTTATAACCTCGCCTGCTTTTTGACCGACATCGTCTTGTGGTTTAACCGGGGGCGTCGGGCGAGAATCATAAAAAAGTTCCTTTGGCATCCCAAGAACCTCGGTCTCAATTTGACTTGCCTGCTCCTTTGATAAACCCAACTCAGTACTTATGCGAGTCAAATTTTCCAGATCTTTAATTGTAAAATTATGGTTGCCGAGAAAATTCTTAGCCTTAACCTCCTCGCGGTATCTTGACAGAATTTCTTTGAGCTTTTTTCCCTTTGGAATCCCAATAATCTCGGTCTCAATTTGACTTGCCTGCTCTTCTGATAAACCCAACTCTGCACTTATACGAGTCAAATCTTCAAGATCTTTAATTGTAAAATTATGGTTACCGAGAAAATTCTTAGCCTTAACCTCCTCACGGTATCTTGACAGAATTTCTTTGAGCTTTTGTTCTTGGCATAAATCGTAAAAAAGCTCCTTTGGCATTCCAAAAACCTCAGTCTCAATTCGACTTGCCTCCTCCTTTGACAAACCCAACTGAGCACTCAAGCGAGTCAAATCTTCCAGGTTTTTAATTGTATAATTCTGTTTGTCAATGAAGTTTTTAACTACCTCTCGGTATCTTTGAGGTTGTGGAGATTGCTTAGGTATAGTTTTTAATAGAGGTGTGGCTGCTCCGAGAACTGTGGCGTAATCAGAGTGATTCCATTGAAACACCCGTCCTGGAGCTAAGACCTCTATAGCTTCTTTAAGGCCAGAAAGACGGGAGCCCCCGCCAACTAAAAGTATAGGAATCTCATGGACCTTTACCACATTACTGCATCTGATCAAAAAACGCTTAAGTCCTTCAACCGTCTTTTCAATATACAGATGCCCACTATCTTTTACCGTCTTAAGAGGTACTTGTAAGGTAATCCCGTTCAAGGATATTGGCTTCTCGCTTGCTGGATGTCTGGCAAACAATTCCTTGGCCTGGCGGATTTTCACAAGAAAGGCTCCCCTAGAGTTTCTGGCGGAGTCTGCGTCATTGGTTCCGGCCTCTAGAACTCGGTCCAGAATCGATTCATCGATGTCGTTTCCCCCAGAGGGAAATCCATCCGTGGGTACATCGGGTACAGACTCGAACCTGCCTTTTTCATATCGCAACAATCCAAAATCGGTAGTCCCCCCCCCAGCATCACAAATTATCACATGATCTGTTGCTAATGTTTTGCCCGCCGTGGACAACCACGCCCTAGCCGCTGCTACTGGTTCCTCAATCAGCATGATTTGCTTAAAACCAGCAAGCTCAGCAGCCTTACGAATACAATCACGTTGTTTTTCTTCAAAAGAAACGGGGACAGTCAAAGTGCAAATGTTAAGGTTGATGTTCTTTTCAAGAAAAACTTCTTTCTGACACAACCGGCGAATTAACGAAAAAATATCACTGGCCAATTGAACGCGCTCGATAGGGGGGCGCCCAGGACCACAACGAACCATGCCCGTTCGATGAATTTCCTTTTTTAAGCCTATTACAATGCCTTCGGGATCGTGGTCTACCATCATTAGTGCGTCATCGCCTACCAAGCGATCGCCTTCTTTTGGGATGTAAAAAACCGAAGGAATGATGGCCCTAATTTCTTGGCCCAACTCGATCAACTGGGGCTCATTCTTGCTGGAATCAAAATAGGCCACCTTTGTCCGGGTGGAACCAAAATCAATAGCAAGACCTAGCGGCTCCATGATTATAATTCCTTTCGTGAGTCATCTTGTTCCAATTGGTCTGCCATTTGGCTGAGCCGAAGGACTGCATGGTCAAATAGCAAGCCAAGGCCGGGCTGCGTATTGGACTTTTGACGCCGAGCCCTCTCGATGTTTCGCTCAATATCATTTACGGTAACACTTTCCCTACCCGGGCCAAGTAAAGGTGCCAACCGATCGAGAAGGGCGGGGCCGTTATTCCCAAACAAACCACGCAAAATGCGGGTCCAATCTTCTCCCAGCTCCGTTTGCGCTTCCTCCGCCTTTTCCAACATGCGTAGATCGCCCTCCATGTCATCGTATGCATCTTTGATCAATAGGACCTTCTCCCCCAAGCGTCGAAGTGTCTCCGTAGCATTGCGCACATCGTCTTCCACGAAACGGATTGTTTCTTCGATATACCGTTGAACCGGCTCAAGCTGATGGGCACCATTTGCAATCGCTGCAACCAAAGGACTAATTGAATCCTGGGCTTCTTTTTGAAGGATGCCAAAACGAATCTTGTGGTTACGAAGCCGCCCTGAAGCGATTTGACATGGTTCCCAAGCTTTGGACAAAATGCTTAACGCTTTAATCGTTCGCGACCTTGCAAAAAAACGATCCTGAAGGGCGCTGCGAAACTGCCTTATGCCACTTATCTGTCCAATTGCAGTGCGGAAATCCTCCCAATTTGCGAGCATCTTCATTTGCCCAGTTTTTATGATCACTTTAAAAGAAGGCCAGGGCAGCTTGTAATCCATCCGAAGCCGTTTTCGGGCCGGTATGTCTATTGGGCACGAAGCCTCGTTAAGGCTACAAAAGTCTTTTTCTTGGAGAAGCATATCTTCTAATATTTCGGGCGGGGTGTTCGTTACCAAACAATGCATTTTCTCCCAAAAAGCGACGTCAAAGTGTTCAAAAGCCCACGCCAGAGGAGCGCTAACCGGGAGAACTAGCGACACCATTTGACCCAGAGAATTGCGAATACTTTCACATTTTTTGAGAGCCAGACCATATGGATCTTTGCTTTCGAGAGTTTCCCATTTGTGGATTACGGCCATACTATTGTATGGGGACGAACCCGGCATTCTTGACGTCTTTTCAAAATCTGCAAGGACTTCGGCGTCATTCTGATGGGCTACTGGCATCATCACATAAACAATAGCGTCAGCGGATTCACCAGCGTTACGAGTGCTTCGTTCCTGCTTTAGGAAATCTTGAAGAACCTCGGTATGGTCGCTTATGACGCTTCTCGATCCAGGGGTGTCGACAATATTTGCTTGACGCAGGAAAGGAATGTCACGAAAAAACTCGATATGCCTAGTTGCTCGAGCCTTTTCCGAATCACCCACCCAGTTCACCATTTCGCTTAAAGGAAAAAATTCCCCTGGCCGGTCTCGCCATTCGACCCGAAATCGTCCCTCCTGCTCTTTATTACCATGTTTAAACCAGTTAATGGTTGCCGTAGTTTCATTCACTCCCGTGATTGCTAAATCGGCACCTACTAGTGAATTAAGAAGTGAACTTTTGCCGGAGCGCATTTGACCAATTATTGCAATAGTAAAAGGAGTTTCGGCAATGTTTAGCAATCGTTCCACGCGATGTGCTAGACCGGCTACGGTAGCATGGCTACCCAAGATTGCGGGGAGTTCTGCAGCAAATTGAGAAATCATTTCTTGAAAGGTTTTATAGTCAAATACTGCGTTCATTAGATTTCTTCGCCGGCTTTAAGGTTTTTTGTATAGACACCAAACTTGCCATTACTTTTTCAAGAACTTTTCTGCTTGCTTCGAGGTTTTTACCGCTTTCCTTAATTTCTTCCAAACTGCGATGTCGTGAATTTTCAATTAACTTTAAACGGGATTCCATTAATTCCTTCTGGCTTTCTGCGGCCTCCTTAAGAACTTCCTCTGCCCGGTTTTCCCAAAGAGAAACCATTTCTTCAAACTGAACCTTGGCCTGGTGTTGGACCTTTCGCAAAAGGTCCCCAAGTGCACCGCGAAGGCGAGTTACTGCTTCTTCACGCTTGCGTTCTTCAGCACTCATTCCGGCCAGAATAGTCCCATATAAACCGCCAAAAATAGCCGCTACGGCAGCAACAGCGGCAGCAGGAGGAAACAAGAGGCCAACTAGAGTAAGTCCCGCACCTGCGATCGACCCGCCAGTCGTAAAACCATAAAAGGCATTCCGGACTTCCTCAAAAGTGTTGAATTTCATGTTCAGCGTTTGCTCAATATGGATCCCTGAATCTCCGCTTGGTGAAACAAAGCTCACATCCTTAAAAGCTGGTGTTTTGAATCCTTCAGCTAACTTGTTGATCGTTTTAACAAGCAAATCAGTGACTCGAGAATTGAATTTTTCGTAGATTTGGCCAACCTCGTAGGAAGCTTGCGCCAAGCAATCCTGTTGAATTTGGCCTGCCTTCACATTGAGTTGTTTTGGATCAAATTCGCTTGAATTCAATTCCCTCAGAATGTTTGTACTAATCGGCCCTGTGGGATCTAACTCGGCTTGCAGGACATTACGGCTCTGGTTTTTTGCTTCGGTTACTGATTTGGTGAAGAAGCGCATCTCGTTCGCATAAGAGCTCCGGTGCCACTCTTCAAATTGGCCACGAGCATCCTTGTATTCACCGGCAATTTTATCCAGATCCTCTTTAGATTTTGCATTATGAATTCTAAACCGCTCTGAAATTTCCATACCCAATTGGTTTTGGACCCGGTGCAGTCCAGATAATAATTCGACAGCCAATTGCCGTTGCTTTGACTGCATGAGACCGTGGTGCAGAAAATCCAAAACGGTCAAAAATCCGCTGTCGGTCAGATACTTTCCCGAATGGCGTTTGTCTGCTATTTCTTTCAGCTTAGAACTTACAGGAAAATAGAAAAACTGTTCCTTGGAAAGCCCAAGTTTGTCGCATAGGACTGTAATATTCCTGTCCCGCCAACCTTGCCATTGCTCCTCACCGGCAATATCCGTTTTGGTTTGAATAAAATATACACTTTTGGTCACCTTCGAAGTCAACTCTTGAAGGAAGTTGATTTCATCCTGACTGATTACTGATTCAACCGAATCCAAAACAAAAAAAACAGCGTCTGCGGCAGGAGCATACCTCCAGGTAATGTCTCGGTGGGATTTGAAAAGGCCACCTACCCCAGGAGTATCTACCAAGACCAAGCCTTCTTGCATCAAAGGATTTGGCAATTCAACGCCAATAAAGTCAACTTTCAGGTGATTGCCGGGATTACCTGACTCGGTGCCATATTTTGAAACCTCGTTGGAGGGAATCAATAATGGCGGTGGCCGGTTTCCCGTGTCTGTATCTGGTTGGAGAAAAACCTTATACTGCAATTTAGGCCCGTAAAGGAGCTTGTAAACAGTCGAGGTGGCTATGTCGTCAGAGGTTGGCAACAAGTTCGGTTCACCAAGAAGGGCATTGATGAAACTACTTTTGCCTTTCTTGATTTCACCCATTACCACTAAGCGAAAAAGTCCCAATTCAAATCGTTCCAAAGCAGGTTTGAGCGGTTGCAATAAATCTGACTGTTTCAATTGCAAGGCCAAACCTTGCAGGTCGGCCCACGCAGTCTTTAAATGAGTGGCCAAATCTTTATCGTCTTCAAATATGCGTTCATCCTTCATGATAATCCACTTTTAATAAAGGTTTTTATAGAATTGTAAAAAGCTGATTTCGTTCTAAGTCATTGAGGAATTCTAAATTGCGAAAGTCCTGACCAAGAGGACTGGTTGGTATCTCAAAATTATCCAGAAGGGCCTTAATCATTAGCCCTCCAGCTATGCCGGCCAAATTAAATACGACTTTCTCCCAAAACGCAGAATCCAAATATATTCCACTTGCGGGATCAAAGTTCGCACCCAAAACCGGATGAGAGACTAAATCGGGAGGGGCATGATCGGTAGCTATATACATTCCTTTGGAGTCAGACCAAGCATCCAAAAATCTCTCAAGTGGATAAGACTTGCCCGCCCCAGCAGGATCGCCGGGGTCATTTACAAGAACTTTAGGATTGCCCGGATCCGATAAGTCAAGGCCGGTTACCACCAAAGCGTGGTTGGCACCATTAGGATAAAACCAATCTTCAAAAAACCAATCTTTGCCCCAAAGTTCTCCCGAGTCGACAGCAACTATAACTTTATGGCCTTGCGCAAGTTCTGCAGCCAACCATGCCGGGTCTGCCCCATAATGAACATGGTTTTTAACGCCATATAATTCGAGCAATTTGCCAACATTCTCAGTAGATGTGCCATGGTTTGTTAGCCAGCCGTGTGAGGTTGCGTCATAAACGAGCTGCGATTCGCTAACATTGTGACCGAACTGTTTTAGAATCATTTGCTGAGAGACCACGGCGCATGTGAAATCTGTTGTTTGATTGACATGGCCGTGAGAATCGATTTCTGGCGTGCCAAAAACCAATTGTCCATCATGGCCCCATGGCGAAAACGTATCTTGGGTAGACCAATTAAGAAATTCAGTTCCATCCAGAGGTGGAGAATATGCGATCAAATTTGCAAATGTATCGTCTGGTAGCATTAAATGCCCCTTGGTTCAAAAGGAGTTCACCAAAAAAATAGATGCAGGCTGGGCGATGCCGGCAATTAGGCATATCTAGCCCAACATTGGATATATCGTGGATGCGTAACAAGACTTTCGAATATTCTAATAACAAAGAATTTAATTGCCTTCAGCAACCACCCGGAAGCCCTGATTATTCAAAACTTGATTCGGGGCGTGGGAGCTACAAATGGATGATTGAATGAAATCATACAGGGTAAGGAAACAACCAAGGAATGCAACCTGTTCAGACAGGTGGACATGCAAACTTGTGGCCACAAGATCGGCAAGTGACCCATAGTTCGGTTTGCATGGACGGTACCCGGAGCTTTTGCCCGCACTTGTCGCAGGCTATGACCTTTTTCCCTGAAGTCGATCCCGCAGGCGGTTCGGTTTGTGCTATATTTTGCTGCTCATTGACAGAATTTTTCAGAACTTCGCTAATCAGCATATGAATCCAAGCACCAACCCAGGCACCAATCCATAGCGTTGTTATACCAATTAGACCCCTTATTAATCCTGGGGCTTTTTTATACCAATCCGCCCATTTGTGCCATTCGCTAGAAGGGGTTTGGTTTTCCATGAAGTAGACACCACCAAAGAATACCAGACCGGCACCAATCAGGATAAAAAGCCAACCAGAAACAGAATAACCCGCGGTCGGCCAAGAATATCTGGATAATATATCATTACCACACTCAGTGCTCCCAATCTTGGTGTTTACAAAATCCTTAAAAATATTGTTTAGCCAAGGTTCCACATCCTTCCATTGAGGTGGGTATTGTTCGGCACGCTGCCGAGCAGTCTGGGCATCGGCTTCTGCGGTTTTTTTCGCTTCGTAGCTTCCTGCTTGATTCCGAGCCATATCGTAATTTTGCCGATATTCTGAGTTCGAGAGTATTTCCCAAGCTTCATTAACCAAGATCATTTGCGCATGGGAACCGCCACGGTCAGGGTGGCATTCCATCACCTTCCGGCGGAACGCCTTTTTTATGGTGTCTAAATCAGCAGAAGGATTGACCCCAAGTATCTGGTAATAGTCTAAGTTCATATTAAAGGTGGGTCCACTTTTAGGTGAGCCTTAGCATTTACCCATTGCAAAGGCTGAATTCTGAAATCTCGCACCACAAAAAGACAATTACCGGCTGGGCGATGCCGGTAGCTGGGCATATTTCACCCAACATTGGATATATCGTGGGTGCGTAACAAGAAGTGCTAATATTCTGACGCCGAAGAATTTAGTTGCTGCCAGTAACCACCCGGAAGCCCTGATTATTTAAAAC
>CAMDHK010000002.1 GCA_945897965.1 Candidatus Kuenenia stuttgartensis
TTGGTTGTTGGGAATCATTTTGTTGATCTTAATCATTTGGGGTCATCTATTCTTTATGCGCGTGATTTTGTCTTTGATAACCCCGTTCTGATTTTTACAAAAGATTCTTCCGGGAAGATTACTTCTTTTAAAATATCTGGCAGACTCAAAGCCGAGTTTTTTAAACTTCCTTGATTGTTTTTAGCAGATTGCTTTTATGCTGCTTTGCTAGTTGTTCTTGCAAATGTGTTTTTATTCAAGCCTGTTTTAGCCTTGATAGGTGCAAGTTGCAGTAAGCTTGGAAGCCATAATACGGAACAAATCATGCAAGAACTCACGCCCAATGCTAACAGAAGTCCCAAGCTCGAAAGTCCAAGGTGGGAAGATATTGTTAACGAACCAAAACCCAATACCGTAGTGAGCCCTGCAACAAATATGCCTTTGAAAGTGCTGCTTTTTAACTGGTAAGATTTGCTTCGATCTCGTCCTAAAAAGTCGTGGATTACATGCACAGCATTATCGATTCCAACTCCGACAAGAATCGGGAATGCGATCATATTCGCTGGATTCAGTTGGTAGCCTAGTAACCATACTGCTCCCATGGTAATGCAAAGTCCCATGACTAAGGGAATGAGTGCCAAGGTTACCAAGATTGTTTTTCTGAAGTCCCAGGATAGAACCAGGATGATTGCAATTAACGCGTAGATCCCGGCCCATTGAAATCCAGACTTCATTCCCTTTAAGCCTTCAAGGGTTGTAAAAGGTTTTCCCGTTGCACGAGCGTCAACTTTTTGAATGCTACTTACGAATTCTTTAAGGTTGCTGTATTCCCAAAGATTTTTCTTTGCGAATACTCGTAATAGCCATTGGTTGTTCTCACTTAAATATCGATTTCGAATTGGAGGTGGAATGTCTGCTACTTCAATAAATTCAGGCGTGGAAACTTCCTTTAATTGATGGAGGTTTTCGATAAGATCGCCGGTGACTGCTTCTTCAAATTTTTTGAGTTCAATATTCGACATTTTGTTTGTGCTGGATAATACACCTAAAAAGGTTACCAAGTCTTTCTTAACGTCGCTTAAATCCAAAAGGGAGTTCGCTTCATTGGTTTTATTGGCGAGGAGTTGTAGTTCCTTGCTCAAGCCATCGATATCTGGTGTAGCGTGGCCTGGTTTTGATCCGCGTGTTGGTAATAACCTTAGTCTGTGTTGTATTTCTTTTAGTTGTCCTTTGTTTATTGACTGATCTTTGGGAAGCATACTTGCTATTTCTGCTACTTGACTAACTTCTGGAAGCGCTTCAAACTTCTTTTTCCATTCGATTGCTTCTTCCCGAGTTGCAGTAAAAGTAACAGCATGCCAAGTTGCGGAGGGCATTTTTTCTAATAATACTTTTTCCCATTTTACCGAATCAAGTGAGGATGATTGTAAATGTAGAAGGTTGTGATCGTAAGAAACTTTTAGTGCTGGAATTAAAAATAAACAGGTAAGTACTAGGCCAGAAATCACCATGGTTTTTGGCTTGCTGAATAAGGATGTAGTCCAATTGTTTTGGATGATAGGGAAAGAAAGGATCCCTGGGAAAGAATTTATGGAGTCTGATTGTAACGAGGTTTTTTTATACGATTCTGTTATTCCCAATAGGGATGGAAGGGTGGTGAAACAACTTAGCGCGCAAAACAATATACCGCTTCCTGCAATCCAGCCCATTTCTGAAACTGCCTGAAAATCTGCAAGCATTGCAGCGAAAAAAGCTAGAGAAGTTGTGCAGGCTGCAGTTAGAATTCCAGGCCCTACGGATAGGGCGGTTCTTTTAATGGATTCTTCTGCAGGGATACCTTTTTTTCTATATTCGTCGAATGCGCTCACCCACAAAACCCCGTAATCTCCTAACCCTATCAGCATGACTGCAAAAGTTGCAGATAATAAATTAAGGTGCCCGATAGTAATGGTTAGCCATCCTAATGAAAGAATGGTTCCTACTAACAAGGTTGTGATGGTAAGAACTGGATATCGCCAAGATCTGTAAACGATAATGTATAAGAATAGAACGCTCAAAAATGCTACCCAAGAAGCCGTTGCGCTGTCCCGTTGAGAAGCAGTCATTTCATCAGCTTCTAAAACTGGTAATCCTGTTAGGCCAAGTTGAACATCTGGATGAAGTTTTGAGATGTCATTTAATATTTCGCGCATCAATTTAACTGCTGGCATTGAGCTGACAAAATCCGACTTTTCCTGAGTGATAGGACGGGCTAAAAGAATCGCCACGGATTTGTCTTCTGAAACTAGATAATTTGGTTTTGAAAGAATGGTCGTGTTGTGCTGGGATGTTGGCAGAAGGCCAACCCAGGGGCTTTTATAGGTTTCACCAGACTCCAGATAATTTGTTGCAGCTCTGAGGATGTTTCGGAATTGGGATAGAAATGCTGTGTCTGCTTCGGTGACCGTCCCCCGTGCTTCAATCTGTTTGATTCTAGCGTGTGCTTCGCAAGTTATGCTTTTTGTAGTAAATAAATTCCACGCAAATGGGAATTCAAGCAGAGGCGCCATGTTTGCAAGATGGCCGACGATTGTTCCTATTTCTTTGGGCTCTAGAAAAAGCAGAGATCTGTTTTTTAGATTTTGTAAGTCAACTTTGAAAAAGATGCGGTCAAAACTTTCTTGATGTTCTGATAGTTTCAATGCCAGTTGTTCCAAGGCATCAATTTTGTTTTGTTCGTTCCCGCCTAACGCAACTACTACCATGTCGTCGTCTTGTCCAAACTCTGCAAGATAATGCTTCCAGTTTTGCTGGCACCATTTGCGATTACTGATCATGTCATCGCGATGCGTCTTAAACTCCAGTTTTTTGTAGGAATAGGCTAATGCTGTAGCGCAAAGAAGCATCCCCAATCCAAAAACCAACCAAGGTTTTTGAAATGAAAACATGGAAACAGCATAAATTAATCTGGCAGGAAACGAATCCTTGCCATCCTTGGCGTGACTCATTTTATTAGCGCCTCTTCCTCTAAATCTTTAAGCCTTTCTTTGGCTTAAGAGGGGCGGATATTAGGAAAGCGCCATTATATAAACAAGGCTAAAATCAAGATTGCTCTCATTAAAACAGGCCATATTTCCTATATTATGTAGGATGGAAACTATCGATATTGTTATGCCTTCCTAATTTACCGGGGCCCTTATGGATCTGATTCCTTTTTTGATTTTTAAGACTGAATCTGGGCAGGTTGAATTTGCCCAATGGCGAACCCAAGCTGGTGACGCTGCGTTAGCAGTTTTTCAAGATCGTGCAAAAGCGGAGTCTTTCATCCAAGTTTCTTCATTAGGCGAGTCTTGGATGGTTATGCAGCCTGCCTTACCCATGTTACAATCAATTTTTAAAGCCATGATCCAAGCCGGAGTTTTATTTGCCGTTTTGGATCCCGATGAAAAAAGTGCCCGAACTGTTTACAACCTTGCAGAAGTTGTAGCAGCGGCGGAAAGTTGGTTTTCCACTAACAACGGCAAAAAGTAAGTTAAAACTTCAAGGCTGCGTTTTGATTGGTCCATTCGCTTTTTGCTTTAAGGATTGGATCAACTTCTGCAACTAGGAATTCTTCCACTTGTTCTTTGGCTCTACCCGAGAAGCGGCCTTCAGCCATTACTTTTTCAAAATTAATGCTCGAAAACTCAGGTTCTTTTTTAAGCCTCTCGAGTAGATCATTTTTTCTACTACCGGACTTTAACTCTGCAATGACCGCATGACTATGCTTGCGGATGACTTCGTGCAGATTTTGCCTATCGCCCCCATTTCCCACTGCTGCCATCAGAAGGTTTTCGGTTGCCATGAATGGTAGTGTTCGTTCCACTTCTGATTTGATAACTTCGGGGTTCACAACAAGGCCGCGAACAATGTTGATTGCGATACGCATAATGGAATCAGCGCACAAAAAGGCTTGGGGAATCGTAAGCCTGCGGTTTACGCTGTCATCAAGGGTTCGTTCCAGCCATTGCACTGCTGCGGTTTCTGCGGTGTTTCCTGCTAGTTGGATGAGGAAACGGGATAGCCCGCACATGCGCTCTGATCTCATGGGGTTTCGTTTGTAGGCCATTGCAGAGGACCCAACTTGATCCGTTTCAAAGGGTTCGTCAATTTCTTGCCTGTGTGAAAGAAGCCTTATGTCGGTCCCAAATTTTTGAGCACTTTGGCCAATGCCAGAAAGTGTTTCAAGAATTTGTGAATCTACTTTTCTGGGATAAGTTTGGCCTGTGACAGGGAATACTTGATCAAAACCCATTTTTTTCGAGACAAGTGTATCTAGATCGCGGACTTTCTGGTGGTCGCCTCTGAATAGGGAAAGGAAACTGGCTTGAGTTCCTGTGGTTCCTTTTGCGCCCCGGAATTTCATGTTTTCGATACGATAGCTGACTTCATGGAAATCCATTAGGAAATCCTGAGCCCATAGGCAGGCTCTTTTTCCAACGGTTGTTAATTGCGCTGGTTGGAAGTGTGTGAACCCAAGTGTTTCCATGCCCGCATACTTACGGCTAAATTTTGCAAAGTGATCGAGCAACCCAACCAGCGAATTTTGTAATAGGGTAAGCCCCTGTCTCATAAGAATGAGTTCAGTATTATCCGTTACAAAACAACTGGTTGCACCAAGATGAATAATATCCCGTGCAAGGGGGCAGCATTCGCCATAGGCGTGGATATGCGCCATTACATCATGGCGGAGCCTTTGTTCGTGTTCTTCAACCCGGGCAAAATCGATGTTGTGAATATTTTTTTCAAGTTCTTTGATTTGCGGTGGATTAATGCGTGGAGTGGTGCCATCTTCGGAAAGAAGGCCTAGTTCCATCTGGGTTTGGGCTAGTGCAACCCAAAGTTTTCGCCAGGTTGAATACCTGTTTGCAGGGTTCCAGAGCGCAACCATTTCTTTGCCCGCATAGCGCTGTACCAAAGGATTATCGTGAACTTGAGTCGTTTCCATAAAGTTTTCCAAGAAAAATAAAGAGTGCAGTGACTATTCGCTATGAATGCTCACCTTTTCGGAATCGCCAAATAACCAACTTTCATCATCAAAGTATTGTAAAGAATTGTTCTGAAAAAACTTCTTTTAATTGAAAGGGTGCTAATGTTTGTATTAGTAACTCAAAGGCATCGGGTCAGGAGGACAATTTACGATGAGGCTTATTTACAAAATAGTAATGGTGGTTGTGATTGGATTTATTGGGCAAAGTGCAATTGAAAATCGTGCAATAGCTCAAACGAATGATGGAAACTTGCAAAGGTTTTTCCATTATCCTTATTATTATTTCCCACACAATTACTGGCCTTCCATGGGCCCAAAATGGCCTGAGAGACCAGGACAGCCTTACATGCCCCCACCTGCATACATGGCTAACCCTCCTTTCAGAGAGCCACATTGGCGCTACGAAAGCCAAAAACCCCAGAAATACTATAGTGGTTTCCACTTCTGGCTAGATCAGTTCTAATTAGCAAATTGATATACTTAAAAAGGAAGTCCTAATTATTATTGGGCCTTCCTTTTTGCATTTGATAATTCAGTTTGCGATAATTAACATTGATTTCCAGCAATCTTAAAGGGGCCTTAAATGTCTAAACCAGAGCCCGGAGAAAATCCTTCAAAAGATAAAAAGAAGCCAGTCGCCTCCAACCAAATCGATGTGCAAGGCGTTGCTGAAAAAGTAACGGCTAACATTGAAAAAGTAATATTGGGGAAGCGCAAACAGATTCTGCTGGCTCTTGCGGCTTACCTTGCAGAGGGGCACATACTTCTTGAAGATGTTCCAGGTGTGGCGAAAACTATATTAGCCAGGGCTATTTCCCGCAGTGTTGGTTGTGTCTTTAAAAGGGTCCAGTGTACCCCCGACTTGCTTCCAAGCGATATTAATGGGGTTTCCATTTTTAATCAGAAAACAGCCGAGTTTGAATTCAGGCCGGGCCCTATTTTTGCTCAAACTGTTCTTGCAGATGAAATTAACCGGGCTACCCCACGAACTCAGGCAGCACTCCTTGAAGCCATGGCTGAAAGAAGAGTCACTGCGGATGGCCAAACTTATAATCTTAAGCCACCCTTTCTAGTAATAGCGACTCAAAATCCGGTAGACCATGAAGGAACCTTTCCTTTACCCGAGGCTCAATTAGATCGTTTCTTAATAAAATTAAGTCTGGGATACCCTACCATTGAAGAAGAAGCCTTGATGCTTAAAAGGTTACAGTTTGGCCATCCGATTGATGATGTTGCACCCGTTGTTAGTTCTGCAGACTGGATGGCTTGCCAGGAAGTGGTAAGGAAGATTCATTTGGATGATCAAATCCGAACATACATTCTTGAGATCGTTCATGGCACCCGGGATAACGAAAATATTTTATTGGGTGGAAGTCCTCGGGCATCGCTTTCATTGCAAAGGGCGGCACAAGCAAGTGCTGCGATCCAAGGAAGAACTTTTGTGGTTCCGGATGATGTGAAAAAGTTGGTTGCTCCAGTGCTTTCACATCGCATCATTCTCAAGCCCGAAACCCGACTTAGGAAAATTAAAACGGAAGATGTCATCAATGATGTTTTAGATGATATTCCTGTGCCTGTTTCCTCGGATTATCACACTGAAAAAGATTACTTCTAATGTATTGGCTCCTTGGAATAACCCTGATCGGATTTTCTGCCCAAGTTTTGGGCTCAGGGCTTCTTGCATTCTCCGCCTACTTAATGGCATTAATCTTGATAAGCAGTCGGATGTTGGCTTGGCATTGGGCGAGCGGGTTAAGAATTGAAAGAAAAATGCGCTGCACCCTTGCAGAAGTTGGCGATAAGGTAAGAGTTAAAGTTCTAGTCCGTTATTTGGGTTTGATCCCAATCCCATGGGTGATTTTAGAAGATTTGTTACCTGAAGATGCTGTTGACTCTCGGCATCCTTTCTTAAAATTAAAAGGTAAAAGGCTTAAAGTCTTATCGATGTTTTCGATGCAAACAGAAGAGTTTTCATATTCTCTGGAATGCATGCATCGGGGCTTTTTTCAGATTGGGCCCGTGTTTGCAGAAACTGGAGACCCTTTTGGATTCATGCGAAGATATCGCATTGGATGCCAACCTTTTTATTTGCTCGTGCTCCCCAAGATAACGCATTTGCTTGGATATGATTTAACCTCACGCAGGCCGATTGGCGAAATTCAAATGGTTATGAAAATATTCGAAGACCCTACCCGGATAGCGGGGGTTCGCGATTATGAACCAGGCGACCCGATGTCTCGTATCCACTGGAAAGCCAGTGCCCGAACAGGTGTGTTTCAGTGTAAAATATTCGAGCCAACCTGCCTTGCTGGTGCGATGATCTTATTGGATTTTCACGAATCAAATTTTCCACCACGAGGTGAACCATTTCGCTCGGAACTTGCAATCGATGCTGCGGTCTCTCTTGCCCATGCAGTTTGTTTATTGAATCAACCATTTGGAATAGGAACTAACGCTACCGATGCTGCATTCAATGTTCAAGAGAATGAAAGTGAACCTGAAGTTGATACTCGGGCAGAAGCTCGAACTTTTATGCTGGATAGCAGTAGGCCAAACCATTTGCAACCAATGTTTTTACCATCACGAAGAGGTGTTGAGCATTTGCAATTGTTAAGGGAAATGATGGGGCGTGCGCTTAAATCAGATTCCCTCAAATTCTCTGAGATGATTAGAGAAGTCTCGATCCATTTGCCCAGAGATTTAACTCTTGTCGCTGTTCTTTCAGGTGTAACCGAAGAAACGGCTATGATGCTAGGGAATTTAAAACAACAAGGGTTTGCTGTCTCCGTTGTTTTAATTCAATTTGATGATGAGGGTTTGAACAGGGCTTTTAAAAAATTGATTTCTAATGGTATCCGCGAGATTCGCCATGCCATTGATCAAGAGTCTCTTCCTCAGCTTTGCAGATCCCAGATTGATAGAACTTCTCCTTTAAGCCTTGTCTAGGAAACGCACATGGCAGAGAAAAAGGCATATGCTTATCGTGATAAACCTGAAGTGCTGGACCAATTGGTAAGTACGATAGGCTTGGTGTTGATTGTTTTTCTGATGGTTTCATTATCTTTTTTTATATTGGCTCGTTTTTTCCTTTCATCTAAATGGACTTCATCACATTGGCTTTTATTTTGGGAAGTGCTTGCCACTGTTTTGGTTAGCCGTATGTTTCTTATCGATGATTTGAAAAAAGTTGTTGGCGGTTATTCATTTGTGTTGGGAATGGTTATTTGGGTCCCTTTTGTTTTCATAGGCGGAGAAATTCTTGGAATTGTTACCGCTCTAATGATTTTTGTTGGGTGGTTTACTTACAAGATTACCTGGGATGTGACAGATCTTGGTGAACGAGAAGAGGATGAAGATGGATTGCTTGCTTCAGTGGGTTTGAAAAAAGAGTTGAACCCGGGCAACAAAAAGGTTTCAGAATCTTGGGGCGATACTAGAGAGGAAAGCACCGAATTCAATTATGAAGCGGAGGAAGTGCTTGCGGAGTTGGCTAAGGAAAAGCCTAAGAAAGTTAAGGGCGGAAAAGGTCGCGGTGTCTGGGTGCTGTATTTTTTATTTGGTTCAATACCTGTTTTTGGATTAGGTGGGTCAACTCAAAATAGTACTGACCCAAATCTTGGAAAATACTTTTTGGTCTGCCTTTGCATTTATCTTGCAAGTTGCATCTCTTTGTTAATGAGCACTTCTTTTTTAACTATAAGGTCCGACTTACGAAGGCGGAATCTATCCATGCCTTTGTTTACAGCGGGGGCTTGGTTGTTCTCTGGTTTGTTCTTATTGATCTCCTGTTTTGTATTTGCATCACTGTTACCAAGGCCTCAGGGCTTTTTAGATCCCATTGCCTTGGTTCTTTCCAAGGGACAGGATAAGGATCAGGATGCAAGTAACTATGCAAAATCATCAGAGAAATCCGGAAAAGGGGAAGGGAAGCAAGGCGAAAAAGAAGGTGATAAAGGTTCTCCCAAGGATGGAAATCAGAAAGCGGGCAAGCCTGCTGAGGATAAAGAAAACAAAGGCGCTTCCAAGGAGTCTGGAAAAGGTGGTGGCGATTCTGGTGAAAAAGGTTCTTCCAAGGAAGGTTCTCAGAAATCAGATCAAGCTAAAAATAATGAGAGTAAAAGTGATAGTCGAAAAAATGATGGTAATCAGAAATCGAATTCTACTTCGAATCAAGAAACCCCTTCCTTGCCACCCCCTTCTTTTAATATTCCAGGCCTTGATAAAATAATGGCTGCACTTGAAGTTATTCTTAAAGTTGTTTTCGCAGTGGGTACTTTTTTGTTTGTTCTTTATGTTGTGGTTTACAAGTTGAGTTACAGTTTTGGTTGGGCTGATGACCTTTTAAATTGGTTCCGTAATCTTTTTGACTGGATGGATCGTTCGAAAAAAAAGAAAAAACAAGAAGATGTTGCAGACGCCTCTATAGCTGATGAAACCTTGCCTTTCGAAGAGTTTGATAACCCATTTGATCGCAAAGATTGGCAAAAAGCCAGTCTTCGAGAATTGACAGGGTATACTTGGAAAGCTCTATTAGCTTGGTGCAAATCTCAAAACATCAATATTCCAAGAGGGTGCACTCCCTCCGAGTTAGAGGAAATTATTTCAAACGAAATGCCTCGTATTGAACCTGCCTATTATGCTTTCCAACAGGTTTTATTAAATGTTCAATATTCAAATAATAATGATGACCCCAAGGGGGTTGCAACGACGCAGAAACTTTGGCGTCACATGAATGGCGAATCAGATTCCGCGCTCGTTAAAGATTGATTTGCGAATTATTTTTTTCTTCGGATATGCTCTGCTTGAATGATTTCTCTGTTTATGGAATCCTTTAGGAGTTTCAGCGAGTCTTCCCGTGAAAGCTCGGTAAACAGTTTTGCCTCGATTGGGGCACCGATTGAAATACCAATTGCCCCATGATTTCCACGCAAGAAAAGGGGGCAAAGAGTTGGCCAGAAGTTATCTCGCGATAAAGCTTCATGCGCGCCCGCGATTCCTACAGGAACAACTATTGCATTGGATTTTCGAATAAGAAGCTGAATCCCTGGCTTTAAGTCTTGCATTAGTCCATTTTCAGATCGCGTGCCTTCAGGAAATACAAGCACTGCTCGCCCATTGCTTAAAAGTTCCAATGTGGCCCTGATGCCCTCCTTCGCAACGCCTTCCAGATCAACCGGGCAACATCCAACGGATTTTAGATAAATATCTAGTAAAGGTTTTTTAAAAAGCGATTTTCGTGCAAGATAGGAGAGTTCTCTGCAGGCTGTTAATCCAACACCAATCGGGTCCAAAAAGCTTTGGTGGTTTGCGACCAGAAGGACCGGGCCCTTGCGTGGTACATTTTTCCAGCCTTGTTTTCGAAGGCTGAAAAGAAACGTGTATATGCAATTGTAAGAGGTGTAATTTAATCCATACCAAATGGAATTAAACTGCTCTGTCACAAATTTGTAATCAAGCAATCCTGATTTCATTGCATGCCACGCCTTTGAATTTCTTGATGCATTACTTCAATTACATTATTCATGTGCATATCGGATGTATCAAGAATCAGGGCATCATGGGCTGGCATCAATGGGCTTATTTCTCTGTTTTCATCTCGTAAATCCCTAGAGATGATGGCATCAAGAATCTCTTGAAGTGTTGTGCTTACCCCTTTTTCTTGCAGTTCTATAAATCTTCGTTGGGCTCTCATTTCAGGTCTTGCGGTAAGAAAAAACTTGCAAAAAGCTTCAGGGAAAACAGTGGTTCCCTGATCCCGTCCTTCGCAAACCATATTTCTATCAAAAGCAGCGGCGCGTTGTAATTCGACCAGTTTTGTTCGCACGACTTTGCTGGTTGCTATTACACCCGCTAATTCCGTTGTTTCTTTAGTTCGGATTTGAATCGAAACATCCATACCGTTTAGGATTACTTTGTTTTCTTCAAGTCTTATTGTTAACTTGCTTAGTATTTGCTCAAGAGCGGGCTCGTTGAATGAAGATGCACCGGTGTTTAAAGCAGCTAGTGCAACAGCCCTATACATTGCGCCCGTGTCTAAGAACTGGAAGTTTATTTTTTTTGCTAGCAGTTTTGCGGCAGTGCTTTTGCCTGCCCCCGCTGGCCCATCAATGGTGATTATCATGATCTAGTCCCCAAGCTAAAACGATGATAATAAAATCTGCACTTCATAAAAAAAGGCGACCGACTGAGGGCCGCCTGACTTTTGGCAAAACTAAAATCATTTACCTGGGATAAATGTTGATGGTGAATGTTTCATTTGCAGCAAGGCTTCTGGTGGTTTGTTTTTGGATGATCCCAAATCCATCAGCAAGAACTTCGTAAGTAAAATCTCCTGCATTTTGATTGGGTACCGAAAGCGTTTGATTTGCCTGAGCTTTGTATACCTTGCCATTGATGATTACACTAGTGTTGGCGTTTGAAGTATTAGCAATCTTGATGGTTCCGTTCGCAGGAACTGCAGGAGTGAACGACGCAGCAACACGAGTTGCTGCAAGTTTACTGATCGCTTGTTCCATTCTGCTCATTTGATCTTTAAGAATATTAATCTCAGCTTCAATTTTTTTCAGCTTTAATTCGTGATCAGCGCTTTTTATGGATTGAAGGGAAAGCTGAATCTCTTTCAGTTGAGCCTGAATCGCATCGATGTTTGTAACATCTAATTTTTTTTCTGGTGTGATTGGCGGTTCAGGTTTTTTATCGGAGGTGTTTTCAATGCCTCCAAAACTTGCACCGTAAGAAAAGCCGATTAGGGCTATCATCGTGATTGAATAGATAATTTTCATTGTTACACCGTCTAATAATAAACATTAAGTAAATATAAATCTTCCTTAAGATTAGAGGTTGCAAACTTTGTTTGCAATCGAAAACAAGGGAAAATGCAGTGGGCAATTTGTTAAAATGTAACGATTATAACGAAAGAACCTAAGAAGGGGTGAAATGCATAAAGCCGGGTTTCCCCGGCTTTAGTTCGATTTTTGCAAATTCGATTAAGCGTTTTCTTCGTATTGAGCAATACGATTGATGGTTTCTTCAAAGTCTTCATCGGTGTCTGAAGGCAATTTGTATTGCATCAGGTATGCATCTTCATTGCTATCATCATAAAACGAGCGAAGCACTCTTATTGCTTTAAAACCTTGATTTCTGAAGAATACCTGGCCCGATAGATTGGTTTCTCGGACTTCCAACGTGATTCTTGTTCTACGGTGGCTCGAAAGTTTTCCGATCAATTTAACTGCCATCTGCAATCCTACGCCCGACCGTTGATAATCAGGGTGCACAGCAAAATTCAAAATGTGAAGTTTGTTTTTGTGAAGTTCATAAATCATGAACCCGATTACTTTGTCGCCAGCCTCTGCTACCATCCCAATGCAATTGCGTTGCCTGAGGCAGCGCAAAAAATCTTCTTCAGTCCAGGACTGTGCGAAGCATTGTTGCTCTGCTTGTAATACTTCCTGCATGTCGCGTCTAATCATCCAGCGAATATGTACTTTAACTTGTTCTTTTTCTGTCTTATTACCGCTCATTAAAAACTCCTCTTGTCCGTTATCATGGCATACCATGGTTCCGACATGTAAATTAGCCATGTTCCTTTGCCGACCAATTCGGCTAAAGGCCTATGCGAAAAAGAAAGAAGGTTAGGACCTTTCGATCAGTTAAGCGGGCGGAATTTAGCAACGGTCGAGACAATTTACAAGACCAAGGTTCATAAAACCCACATAAATAAAATCGGTATTTTTCATCATGAAAATCACCAAGTTTAGAGGTGGTTTTAAAATAAATGTTGGAAATTTGAGAAGCAAGAAAAGAATGATAAAAGGGGGGATTCCCTTCCCCGTTAATCTGCGCTTCCTTGGCGATCCAAGATGAAATCTCATCTTGGGTTGAAGTGCCTAAGATACAAAAATATTGCTTGCTGAACAACCAAATATTCACACATTGAAAATAAATTTTGTCAGTATGAAAAGGTTGGTTAAGGTAGGGGGGAGACAATAATAGAGCATGCACTGCTGCGCTTGATATTTCCTATCCCGTATTCAACGACCACGCGGAATTCTCCCGGGCTGAGGCCCTTTAAATTTACCGAATAAATCTTATCTGCTCGGTTTGCTAAAACAGGAAGATCATCGAAATTTAAGTTCTGTCCGTTGAGTCCCGCAATGGTTGGCCCGTTCCAAGCCAATGGAACAATTCCATCGGGAAAAAGAAACCGAACACTGGTGTTGTTTAAATCAATCGAACCATTGTTTTTCAGGGAAAACCTAATTTCGCTTTCACTGCCCAAAGTTGCTTTTACAGTTGCGGGCGCAAACACACCCTGGATCTCGGAGGTGCCTTCGATACGAACTAAAAACATCGAGGAGGTATCTGCACTATTCTCCATCGAAGCCTTGGCGTTTAGTTGCCAATCACCTGGTTTTGCTGCTCTTAATCGGAGCTTTGCAGACCATTTTCCCCCGACAATTTGCGGGTTGTTCCATACAAGTAATTTATTTGTAGGAGCAGTTGATTCAAATCTCGCTTGCGGGTTGCTTCCTACTATTTCAAGCCCTTCAGGAATAACAGTTTGAATTGCAAGCTGGATTTCACCAATTTTAATGGAATCGATTTTCGCTTCAAGAATCATTTCGAGTTCGCCCTTGGCGGTATCTTCCCAAGATTTTTTCCACTGAAGGTTTATCTGCCCATCACTGACAGAGATATCTGATTGATAGAGTTTTTTTTCGCCATTGGTTGATGCTACTTGTATGTTCTGAGAGAATTTTCCGTTTTCCACAGCAAGTGTTTCAAGTCGAATAGATTTGGTTTGCCCTGCGGGAATATCCCCCAAAGTTGCTTCAATAAGTTCGCCTTCCGGGTGTCTGAGACCTTGGGGAAGTTTGTCGCGGATGGTTACATTTTCTGCTGGAGTTAAACCATGGTTTGCAACGACGATTTCAAAAATGGCTCTTTGCCCACGCCTTACCCATTGTGGCCCTTGAACTTGGACCAGTAGCCCATCTTTCTTCTCAGCGTTTTTCTTCAATGTTGCAACTTTGTAAACGACTGCGGGCTTAAAGTTTAAATTATCTTTATCTGCAGCAAGAACTTTGAATTGGAATATTTTGCCGGTGCCTGGTTGTAGTTCAGGTATTTCCCATGTCCATTTGTTTTCTTGGATAAAAGGTTTTGGGTTTACTTCTAAAATCTCAGGTTTAGTTTTCCATTCTTGACTTAGAACAAGTTCTTCAAGAGGTAGGCTGCCAAGGTTTTTTAAAGTGATTTCCATGGTGCAAGGCTTGCCGATTTCAGGGTTATCAACAAAGCGTGTGATAATAGAAACTTGGCTGCCTTCATCTGTTTTTAAGGTAGGCGTTTCTTTGTCGGATTCGATGGGTAAAGTGCCCGGAACCTGAGCTAGGGAAAAGAATGCCCCAGCTAAAAGCATTAAAATAGCAAAGCAGTTTGTGTTCAACATGGAATTACTCATTAGAAGGTTTGGCCTCTGGGGCCTTATAGGATCCGCGACACTTATCCGCGGGGTACTTTAGTTCGTTTTTAAGCATTTTTGCATTTAAAGAATCAGAAAGATCAAGATTCATGCAGTTGCATAACGCCATGATCAGGCAGGTGACATCTGCAATTTCTTCGGAAACTTCTCTTCGTTTGATAGGATCCAAGACCGAGAGTTTTGAATTTTCAGGAGTGATCCAAAGGAAATGCTCAAGCAATTCTGCAGCTTCTGCGCAAAGTGCCATCGCAAGATTTTTAGGATCATGGAATTGTTCCCAATCTCTTGCTGCAACAAAGCCCGCCATCTTTTTTCTTAAATCTAATACCGTTGTTTGAGAATCTGCCAATTTCTTACTCCATATAACTCTTAACTTAATGAAGAATCAAATGGAGTCAGATACATCAAATATTAAATGATGCAAGTCGGATTTATGGAGGCGTGGGAAAGCTGGGAATTCTGGCTAACTTACGGCGAATTCTTGCAAAGCTTTTTCTGAAAAGCTCAAGCCTAAGCCGGAGCCTTCAGGAGGTACAAGTTTGCCTGCTTTAAATTTTGGGTATTCATTGAATAGTGGTTCAAACCAAGGCATGTATTCAACGGAAGTCACTTGGGCAAAACCGCACCCGATTTGGACCGCTAATTCGGGCAACAAATGAGGGCTAACAGGTATATTCTGGCTTTCACAGTAATGAATAAGTTTTAAAGTGTTGGTTATGCCCCCTAAACGGGTGATATCAGGCTGAGCGATGTCGAGTGCGCTTTTTTCAACATAGTTGTGAAACTCTTCTCTGGAAAAAAGCATTTCGCCAGCAGCAATCGGAATATCTAACTTCTTGGCAAGATAAGCATGGCCTTTGATATTCTCGCAACTGATGGGCTCTTCAAACCAACCAACCCCAATTTCATCTTGGAAGAAGTTACCCATAGCAAGAGCCGTGCCGGTGTCGTAGCGTTCGTTTGCATCAACTGCCAGCCAAATTTCTTCTCCTAGTGCTTCGCGTAAGTTTTCAATGCGTTCGATATCGCTTTGGGGGTTTGCACCAACCTTCACCTTAAGGCCCATTACACCTTGGTCAAGGTAAGGTTTTGAGAGATCAATTATTTGCCCGACACTCATCCAGAGCCATCCCGTGTGGGAGATATAAGCGGGAATAGATTCTCGGAATCCTCCGAGTAATTTATGAAGGGGCAAATTAGCAGCTTTGCCTTTGATATCCCATAGTGCGATATCGATTGCAGAATAAACTTGTTGAACCAGTCCGGTTCTGCCAATTGTTTGGGTGCGCCAATAAACCTTGGCAGCTAGTTTTTCGTTATCTAATGCGTTTTCATTGATTAAAATTGGGGCTAAATCTTCCTGGCCCAATGCAAGCATAGCTTTGCCGCCGCCCTGCAGAGAATAAGCAAATCCAATGCCTTCGATGCCCGATTTAGTTTTAATCCGAACAACAAGCGTTGTGATTTTATCACTTCTCCCAGCAGCGATTTCGGTGGCAGAAGATCTTGTTGGGTTGGTAGGAATGCTTAGCAGACTGAATTTAATTTCTTGAATTTGCATAATTACTCAAATGGTATGAGGATTCCTTTTCCGCCAAAAATAAAAAACAGGAATCCCAGAAGCTACAATAATCAAACCAGGCCAAGTATATTCAGGCCTTACGACCAACAAATCAATCATTACAATGGTACAGAGCAAAATATAAAGAAAGGGAAGGAATGGATAGCCCCAAGCTTTATATGGGCGAATTTCATCAGGCTTTGTTCTGCGCAAAACAAACAATCCGGAAACCGTAAGGGCATAAAATAATAGGGCAGCAAAAATAACATAGTCCAGCAGTTCGATATATGTTCCGGAGAAAACTAAAAGAATGGACCATGCGCCTTGAAGAACTAAGCCATATGCAGGCACGCCCCTAGTATTTAATTCGCCTGCAGCCTTGAAAAACAGCCCATCGTGAGCCATGGCATAGTATAATCTTGACCCCATTAAAATCATGCCGTTGACACATCCAAAAGTGGAGATCATGATGGCAATTGCCATCGCTATCATTCCATATTTAGGGAAAATCATTTGTAGAACAGCAGTTCCAACCCGGTCATCCCGTGCATGGGAAATCCCAAGTTCGGACGTGCTTCTAACGATTCGCTCGTTAAGCCTTCGATTCGTTTCTTTACTTGCAGAATTGCTTGCATCCTTGGCAATGTCAGCTTTAATTTTAAAGGTAGAGGCTTCTTCAAGTTTGGATTCCGCATCTTGGATCAGTCTTTTTCCACTAATTGTTTGGCCATCTTTGTCAAGTAATGCAACTCTTGCTTTTAGAAAAAGGGATTCGCTTTCAAGGCGGTTTGCAGTTGCCGAAAGATAATTGGCTTCTGCAGCGTATTCTTTTCTTATTGCAAGTCCTTCTTCGATTTCAGCTTTAAGCTGAATGCTAACCAGCGGGTTGCCGTTTGCCTTTAAAACGCAAAGGTATGCAAGATTAACCAAAAGATAAAGAAGGATGACGGATCCGGTCCCGAAAATCAAACTCAATGGCAGATTACGGCTTGGATTACGGATTTCGCCAGCAGTAAAGGTTACATTATTCCAAGCATCAGCACTAAATAAAGACCCTACCATAGCCCCGCCAGCAACCATAAAAGCAACAAGCAAAGGTGCCCCGCCCACAAGTTCTGAGATGGAATTAAAGCGGTCGGTGGAGAAAGATCCAGCCCAAAGGTCTGCAAAGTTAATGCTAATAACCTCTCTGTTCGCACCAATGCTAAACCCAAGAATGATGAGAATGATAAGGCTTAAAGTTTTGATGACCGTAAAAAGGTTTTGAATCCATTTGCCTTCTTTAACGCCTCTGCAATTAAGCAAGGTTAGGAAAGCAATAATTGCAACCGCAATCAGTTGGCCTGAAGTAATTGCGAATTCTGTGCGTTTGAAAATAATCAAAGGCTCTTTAAGCCAGGGTAGAGGAAGTGAGATTACTAGGTTTAACCCACTCCAGTTTATGATTTGCGCTTCTTCCCCAGTACCAAGGCTAGGCGCTATCACGCCGAGAAATTTTGAAAAAGCAACAGCAACCGCTGCAATGGATCCTGTTTGAATGACGAGGAATAAGCTCCAGCCATAAAGGAACCCCCACAGAGGGCCAAAAGCTTCTTTAAGATAGATATACTGCCCACCTGCGCGAGGCATCATAGCTGCGAGTTCTGCGTAGCTGAGTGCACCTAGAATTGTCATGAATCCCGTTAAAATCCAAATCAGCAAAAGGCTTCCAGGGGAACCTACATCACGGATTATATCTGCGGAAACAATGAAAATGCCGGAACCAATCATAGTCCCTGCAACAAGCATTGTGGAATCGAAAAGGCCTAGCCGTTGTTGGAATTGTTTGTTGTCCATGCTTATAACTTTTTGGCAAGGTTGTTATCTTCGATCCGAAGTTTGCTGTGGTGGAAGCCATAAACAAAGTAAATAGCAAGTCCTATTCCAAGCCATATGAAAAGCCTAACCCAGTTTTCCCAACCAAGAGAGAACATGAGTACCAAACATAAAACAATACCGCCAATGGGGCAAAATAACCCAAGAGGCGCCTTAAAAGAGCGGGGCGCATTCGGGTCTTTGAACCTTAAAATAAGTACTGCAGCACAAACCACCACAAAGGCAAACAATGTTCCAATGTTGGTAAGTTCCGCAAGAACATCAAGCGGGAGCAAACTGCCACCTAATGCGACAATGAGCCCGGTAAGCATGGTTGCAAGCCAAGGTGTTTGATAAACAGGGTGAACACTGGCGAAAAACTTTTCAGGAAGAAGTCCATCACGGGCCATCGCCAGAAAAATCCTAGGTTGCCCGCACATCATTACTAAAAGAACAGAGGTAATGCCTGTTAACGCGCCAATAGAAACCAGTAATCTGGCCCAGGGCATACCAACTTGCGCAAAAACGTTAGCAACTGGGGCTTCTTTTGGAATGTCTTTGTAATTAACCATGCCGGTTAAAACCGCAGCTACTGCAATGTAAAGAACCGTGCAAATCAAAAGAGAGCCAATGATAGCAAAGGGCATATCACGCTTAGGATTTTTAGCTTCCTCTGCGTTTGTGGAAACTGCATCAAAACCAAGGTAGGCAAAGAAAATAAGCGCTGCGCCTGCTAAAACCCCAGACGGAGCATTGGTAGCGGGGTTGATATCTCCCCAGACCAAAGTCCCAAAAAAGCTTAAGCCGCCATACCCGAATGGTGCGAAGTTATCCGTCCAGTTGGAGGTAACGATGTGAGGAATGCCTGCAATAATGACAAAGAAAACAACAGCAAGTTTGACAACAACCATGATGCCGTTGATGAAAGCGCTTTCCCGGATGCCTCGCACCAAAATGAAGGTGATGATGAGAGAAATAGCGACTGCAGGCAGATCAAGGATAGAGCCTGTTGAAACTATTTCACCACCTTTGGCGATATCAAAAGGTGCGTTTGTAAGAGCTGTCGGTATATGAAACTCAAATTGTTTAAGTATATCTTGGAAGTATTTAGACCAACCGTGTGCGACGGTGCAACTTGCGACCGCATATTCTAAAACGAGATCCCACCCAATGATCCATGCCATTAGTTCGCCGAGGGTAAGGTAGGCGTAGGTGTAAGCACTGCCAGCAACAGGGGCCATGGATGCAAATTCCGCATAGCAAAGTGCTGAAAAAATACATGCAAGGCCAGCAAATACAAAAGAAAGCATAAGTGCAGGACCAGTAACATCGCGGGCAGCTTTACCCACTAAAACAAAAATTCCGGTGCCTATGATTGCGCCGATACCAAGAGCAGTTAATGCCCAAGGCCCGAGCACGCGTTTAAGGCTGTGACCGCTTTCAGAATCTGCCATCACTTTTTGAAGAGATTTACGCCGAAACATACCGTTAGACATTTTGTTGCTCCGTTTTTTAACACTTTTAGGCATCAGCTATTAAGGTTACAGGCCCATCATTAACCAGTTCAACTTTCATATCAACGCCAAATTTTCCAGTATGTGTGGTAATTCCCAGCAATCTTAATTTTCGGATAAAATGTTCGTATAAAGGTTCAGCAATTTCAGGCCTTGCTGCGGTTATGAAACTTGGCCTCCGGCCCTTCGAACAATCTCCATAAAGTGTAAATTGACTGATAACCAAGATTGCACCGCCCGATTCAACCAGATCGAGGTTCATTTTACCGTTTGAATCGGGAAATATTCTTAAACTAGCTGCTTTTTCAGCGAGCCAATCAGCTTTTTCTTCGTTGTCACCATTGGTTATTCCTAAAAGGATAAGTAGCCCTTTTTGGATTTCGCCCAAAATCTGGCCTTCCACAGTGACTTTGGCCATAGATACGCGTTGAATTACGGCACGCAAGGTAAAACTCCGTTACCAACACCTTTAGAAACCAAGCGAAGTATACAATTTTATAGAAAAACTGGAAAATCAAATTTATCGTAAAAGCAATTCTGTGGTATATATTCAAAAGATGAAATGTTCAGGAAGGAATACTTGGATTCGGAAGTTTATGTAACGGAGTATTTAAAATGGCACGTGATTTCAGCCCCTACCAGCAAAAAGTTATCAAACGATTTTACGATAATCAAAACCCTATTGCACATGAGCGATTGGCTGAACTCGTGGGAGAGTTATATCTAAGCAGCGGAAAGAAAAGGGAAAAAGTTTGGAGCACCATAGTTGAAACTATGAAAAAGCTGGAAGTTCCCGAAGCCCGAATCAAGCACCTAGTAGAACAAGATAAGCCAGAATTACTGGCTCAACTTGTTAAGGAACTCGAAGCAAAAAGCTAGTTACTATGCTGCTTCTTGCCTGTTGGTTTCAAGACTGATGCCCCTGGTTGCAGTTCGAATGAATGCGATGAATTCTGCGACCTCAGGGATATGGCTTAATTCTTTTTCAACCTTAAGTAGCGACTGAGGCAAGATCAAGCCTTCGCGGTAAATAATTTGAAATGCTTTTCGTATACCATCAATGTTCGTATGTGAAATACCAGCTCTACGCATTCCTATAACATTGACGCCTGATACTACATTGATTCGCTGTACAATGATAAAAGGCGGAATGTCTTTAGTCGTGGCAGAAACGCCGCTTAAAAGCGCCAGCCTTCCAACCTTGGCAAATTGATGCACAGCGCTGTTTCCTGATAAGAAAGCGCCATCTTCCATCACGCAATGCCCTCCCATGAGTGCCCCATTAGCAAGAATACAGCCGTTGCCTACTCTGCAATCGTGGGCGACATGGCTGTTTGCCATCAAGAAGTTTCCGTTTCCAATGACTGTTTCGTTGGAAGAGGTAGTTCCCCGATGAACAGTAACGCCTTCACGGATAATATTGTTATTACCAATGATGGTTTTGGTAGGTTCGCCATCATATTTCATATGTTGAGGAGCTTCGCCAAGAATAGCACCACTATAAACGATGTTTTTGGCGCCAAGGGAAAGGTTACCAAATAACTTTGCACCTGGTTTGATGACGGAGTTATGGCCAATTTTTACCGGGCCATCAATAACGGCGAGTGCGCCAATTTCTACATTTTCGCCTATCTCAGCGTCGGAAGAGATAATAGCACTTGGATGAATTCTTGCGGTCGAAGAAACAGGCATTGAGATATCCCCCAAAAACCAAAACTCTAATAATGAAGCAGAAATGAAAAATCTAAACTTAGTAAAAGTTAAAGTTCAGCTGCTTCAAGGAATGATCGTATAAAGCTTTTTAACGATTCTATCTAGTCCATTTTAATCGGACGAAGAGTGGGTAAGCTTAACTTTTGGTCAATAGAATTGTGGAAATGGTTGAAAAAAGGCAAAGATATCAAATATCTTCGCTGATTTGTTCTAAAACCTCTTCATAAACAAAAATTGGAACATTCATGGTGACCGCCAAGGCGATGGCATCACTAGGCCTGCAATCGATTTTCACAAACTTCCCATCCTGCCTAATTTTAAGTGTGGCGAAATAGGTTTTGTCTTTGAGTTCATTAATTTGAATTTCTTGAAGTTCGCCCCCAAGGCTTGTTATCGTTTGGCATAATAAATCATGGGTTAGGGGTCTGGGGGAGGGAATCTTTTTAATTTTGCGATCAATGCTAGTGGCTTCAAAAATTCCAATTTGAATTGAAAAACTTCTTTCGCCTTCCAGTTCTTTTAAAACGATGACTTGTTGTTCATGAATTTCGCTAATAATAATTCTTCTAAGACCCATTTCGACAGGCATAATATTTCTCCTTACATATTCAATATTATATCTTAGCAAGTGCAATTAGTGCTTCGAGCAATAAATTGATCATTTCTTTATTAAAATTCATTTTGTAAATCAATCTCCAGAATAAATAATTGTTTATGGCAGACGAGTAAAAATTATGATAATGACAATACTTTAAGATATTGATTTTAAGCAGGAATATTCTTACTGATGGCATTTGAGTTTAAAGTTTCCTCTGAATCACTACAGGGGCTTCGTTCAAATAATGAAGACGCAATAAAATGCATCAAGGCTGATGGTTTGTTTTTAGCATTGGTTGCAGATGGTATGGGCGGACATGCTTCAGGCGAAGTTGCAAGTACTGAATCCATCAAAAGTATCGAGCAAGAGGTTTTTGACCAAGGGCCCTTTTTAGATGGTTCCGAAAGTGGCGATACTGCACTTATTCACCAAGGATATATTTCTGCCAACCAATCCTTATTGAACCTTTCTCGAGCCAATCCGAAATTTTTGAACATGGGCACGACCATGGTAGGGTTGTTTTATCGTGAGAATAGCCCAAATGTATTGATTTCTAATCTTGGTGATAGCAGGTGCTATGTTTTGGAAGATCAGAAATTGTCATTGATAACAGCGGATCATTCCTTTGCTCATGCGCTTTATATTGCGGGTTCAATTACACTTGCGCAAGTTGCTACACACCCATTTCGAAATAGGATTTATAAATATCTAGGTTCAAAAGATCTCACGGGCGGCCCTGATGTTTTTATCCACCATTTACGTCCCGGGCAGCGATACATGATTTGTTCGGATGGTTTGTCGGGCAGTATAAACCCGCCTGACCTTCAAAATTATCTTGCGACAGAACCTTTGGAAGGTCTTTCCCTTAAACTTTGTCAGATTGCGTTGAAAAACGGATCAACAGACAATACCTCTGCCATCATTATTGATGTCCTCGAAACCTGAATTGCTATTTTGGCATTAGATATAAGTAGCTTTTGAAGGAATAATGATGAGCTCGGGGATAACCACATGCTCAGGCAATCTAGCTACAAATAAAACACTTTGAGCAACGTCTTCAGGTTGCAAAATAGATTTTTTATGCTCTTCAGAAACGGGATTGGGTCTAGCTTCAAGAATTGGAGTGTTAACTTCTCCGGGGAAAATGCTGCAAAATCGTATATTGTTTTTGGATTCTTCCGCAGCGGTTGCAACCACCAAACCATTTAGTCCGAACTTTCCTGCTACATAACCAGGGCCGCCCAATGGGTTTCCCCGCAATCCGGAGATGGAATTTACAACAATCACCAACCCTTTTTTTCTCGGCCTCATTCCTTTTAAAACTTCATGAAACACATAATAGGCGCTGTCTAGATTCCCTTCCACTAATGAACGCCAGCTTTCTGGATTGAGTTCCTGGAAAGACCGTTCTTTTAGATTCATTCCAACACAATGCACCAGAATATCAATTGGGCCGAATGCTTTAATTGTTGAACTGATCGTGTTTTCAACTTCTTTTGGTTGGCCAGCATCACATACCAAAGATAGAACTCTTTCATTGGATTTTGAAATAAGTTCGGCAGCTTTATCAAGTTTGGTTTTATTCCTTCCACAAATGGCAACTTTGGCACCAAGATTGTGAAATGCCTGAGCAGAAGCCAGACCGATACCGCTGCCGCCGCCAGTTACCAGAATTGTTTTTCCTTGAAATTCCATTGTCGTTAACCTTTAGGTGAGGATCTAGTGGTGGTTCCTAATAGTATGATAATATGAGAACATAGATCAGATTCATATTACTTTTTATTTAGGGAATTAAATTCCTGCATTATCAAAGGGTCGCAGCATGAATAGTGAATTGAAAAGACGCGTAGAAAATCTGACCATCAGGTTGACTCAGCTACGGGACTCTCTTTGACATTGCTGGAAAAAAAACACAAAGGCAAACATTAACAGATCTTATGGGCACGCCTGATTTTTGGAACAATCAGGAGAAAGCCCAACAAACAATCAATGCATTAAAACCTCTCAACGGCTTATTAAAACCGTATGAGGAAATCGAGGTCGCCAATTTAGATATTGGAGCACTTGCGGAGCTTTGCGCAGAAGAAGTCTCATTGGAAGTCGATCTCGCTGCGGAGTTAGATAAAGCTGATAACAATCTTGCAGAATTTGAACTGCGCTCCATGCTAAATGGACCGCAAGATGCCAGCAATGCATACCTTCGAATTCAGGCGGGCGGTGGCGGGACCGAGGCGTGTGATTGGGCGCAGATGTTGCTTCGTATGTATTCCCGCTGGGCCGAAAGGAATGGCTATAAAACTGAAATTGTTGATGAACTTCGAAACGAAGAGGCAGGTATAAGAAATGCAACGCTTCATATTTTAGGTGATTTTGCATACGGCAATCTACAAAGTGAAGCAGGTGTGCATCGCCTAGTTCGGATCAGCCCGTTTGATTCCAATGCTAAGAGACATACCTCATTTGCTGCGGTCGATGTAATGCCAGAAATCGATGGGAATATTCACATCGATATTCATTCGGACGATTTGGAAAGGCAGACTTTTCGAAGTGGCGGTCCTGGTGGGCAGCATCAGAATAAAACGGAAAGTGGCGTTCGTTATATTCACTTGCCTACGGGGATCGCTGCGGAAAGCCGTAGCGAGAGAAGCCAGCATAAAAATGATGATCTTGCCATGAAGCTTCTGAAGGCCAAGCTTTATCGGATTGAAGAGCAAAAAAGAAAAGCAGAAGTTGAAAAGCTTTACGATGAAAAGGGTGAGGTGGCTTGGGGTTACCAGATTCGCAATTATGTATTGCAGCCTTACACGCTTGCTAAAGATGTCCGAACCGAGCACCATACTGCGCAAGTTTTTGAGGTTCTCGATGGTGCGATTACAGCTTTTATTCAGGCTTTTTTGCGCTTGAAAGCAGAGAAAGTTAACAAAAAGCAACCTCATAGGCCTTTGCCTAAGATTAATGACGACGATCTTTAATGGGGTCGCTAAAAACGAAAACATATCGCCCAGCAAGTTAAATGCAAAGGCGATATGTTTTTAAGTTTACTGCGATCCTTTTTACGCACCATATTTTCCAAGCTTGCCCGCATGAGCCATCGCAAGGCTCATCAGATATTTGGCTTCAAAATGCCCTAAGCCCCCTTGCAGGCAATACGATTCGCCAAATTCTGTCACGCCATCGGTCCTGCAGGTTGGAGACGATATCAAGGTTGGCACTGAATGCCAGCTATGACTCTTGAGTTTGCTAGGCGTACTGTGATCACCCGTCACGATAAAGACATCGGGGTTTAAAGCTTTGATTCCAGGGATGGCAGCATCTAACTTCTCAATCATTTCTACCTTGGCCTGAAAATTCCCATCTTCCCCGGTGCTATCGGTGTATTTGTAATGCAGGAAGAAGAATTCGTAATCATTCCAAGATTTCTTGAGGGTTTCAACTTGATCCGCAAGCGAGTTTCCAGCATTTAAAATGTCCATGCCTACGAGGCGGGCCAAACCCTTGTACATAGGATAAACAGCGATGGCAGCAGATTTAAGGCCGTATACTTGTTCCATGGTTGCTATTTTGGGGAATGTCGCAAAACCACGAAGAGTGATCATGTTTGTTGGAGAATCTTGTGCCAGTACCAAGCTTGCTTCGTGCGCAAACTTATTGGTTATTTCCGCAGCTTTTTGCGATTCAGCGTCTTCGCCCTTGGCTACTAAAGGCTTTAATCCAACTTGTTGTGGATCGGTATCGTTGACTCGGTCACCCAATCCAGGAGCACGAAAAACTACAACAAAGCGGTGTTCACGGACTGGTTCAACAAAAATCTCGACACCAGGGATTTTGATCTGCTTTAGCTTTTTGCACATTGCAACGCATTGTTCGGTGGTGGGCCTGCCTGCTCTACGATCCGATATTTTGCCTTCGGCATCTACAGTGCAAAAGTTTCCACGAATTGCTACATCGTTTTTACCAACTTCGAAATTAATGCCCAAAGCTTCAAGAATTCCGCGTCCGATACGATATTTAAGGGGGTCATAGCCGAACAATCCTAGATGCCCGGGGCCGCTTCCGGGAGTGATTCCAGGCAATACTGGGATACTCATGCCGCAAATGCCTTCTCGTGCCAGTGTATCCAAATGAGGGGTGCTTGCAGATTCCAGCTCGGTTTTTCCACCCGGAGTCATGGGCAATCCGCCTAGACCATCTGCAACCAGCAGTACAATTTTAGATTTATTTACTTCTCGTAACTCTACAATCAAATCATGAAGATCCATTTAAAACTCCAGCTTTTAGGGTTGTATGGCAGTCTTTTTTAGTTTTATGGAAGCTTACGGGCCATGGGTATCTTACTTTTTGTGCATAAATGCAATTAGCATGGCTTCAACTGCCCAGTCTTGAATATACTTTCAAAAGTGCCTTGGAACTAATTAATAAGGGTATTGTTGTGGAAAATCAAGAAAACAGCATTGAAAAAGAGCCCGTTACAGAGCAAATATGGCCGGCCTTGGATATTCTGGAACGCCGAATCCTAGGTGTTTTAATCGAAAAAGCCAAAACAACTCCCGAGGCTTATCCTCTTTCGTTAAATGCTTTGGTTAACGCTGCTAATCAAAAATCCAACCGTGATCCTATTATGAATCTGCAGGATTATCAGGTTGAATCTGGAATTCGCAATTGTATTGCCAAGGGGTTGGTTTCTATGGTGCGCGGGGGCAGGGTAGAACGCTGGCAGCATGAATTGTATTCAAAATGGAACCTAAGTAAGCGCGATATGTCTGTTCTTGGTGAACTTTTGTTGCGAGGACCGCAAACGGAAGGCTTGCTTCGCACTAGGGCAGGTAGAATGGAAACTTTCGACTCTCTTGAGGATTTACGCGAAGCCTTGGATTCCCTTGCAGCACGAAAACTGATTTTTTGGGTCGATTCCAAGGGTGTTCGTGGCGCAAGAGTTACCCATGGGTTTCATTCTTCCGATGAAATAGCTAGAATTAGAAGTACTGCAATTCAGGTTATTGCTGATGATGAACCTTCTGCAACAAGTAGGAGAAGCAGTGACGCAGCAGAATTGCGTGAGTTGGTTTCCGGTTTGCAAGAAGAAGTTAAAAGCCTTCGAGAAGAACTTATTGCTCTCAAGACTCAGCTTGGTGTTTGATCAAAATTTTTAATAGTTTGAAAAGTGGAAAATAAGATGAAAGAACCTGCAGAACCCGTTGAAAAAGCCAAAAGATTAAATCAGTACCTTGCCCATGCAGGTGTTGATTCTCGTAGGCATTGTGAAATTCTTATCCAACGCGGTAAGGTTAAAATTGGTGGCGTTGTCGTGCGCGATCTTAGTGCCCGTGTTCGCCCAGGCGAAGTGGTTACCGTGGATGGGCAAGATCTTAACTCCGAGCAGCATGTATACTGGCTTCTCAACAAGCCACAGGGTTATCTTTGTACCAATCATGATCCAGCCCGAAGGCCCTTGGCGAAAGATCTCCTGCCCCATGTAAGTGAAAGAATTTTCACGGTGGGCAGGTTGGATGAAGATAGCGAAGGCTTATTGCTTCTTACCAATGACGGGGAATTTGCACAGAAGCTAATGCACCCTAAATTTGGGGTCGAGAAGACCTATCATGCACAGGTTGCGGGCCTTCCCAAAAATGAAGATATGCAACAGTTGGTAAAAGGGATTTGGTCAAGCGAAGGGAAACTCAAGGCGAAAAAGGTTCGTATCTTGAAAAGGCAGGGCGAAAGCTCTTGGCTTGAAATCACGCTTTGCGAAGGAAAGAATCGCGAAATCAGAAGAATGCTTGCCAAGTTAGGCCATAAAGTTATCAGGCTGAAACGGGTATCTATTGGGTCTATCAGATTAGATAGATTGCCCAAAGGAAAGGCCCGTAAATTGAAAACTTGGGAATTGAGCTCGTTAATTAAAATTGCAGAACAAGCTATTGTGCAGGAATGATTCCATGTTTCAAGAAAATGCTAAAGTTGTTGATCATTACACGATTGCAAGCAAAACCCATTTGATAAAGCTGCATTGCCCTAAAATTGCTGCGATTATCAGACCAGGGCAATTCGTGATGATCAAACTTCCCGGAGGGAATGATCCCCTTCTAGGTAGGCCTTTTGCACTCTACGACACGATTCTTGATGATCAGGGCAAGCCCACTGGAATTGAGATCGTTTACCTTGAACTTGGGAAGATGACTTCTCTTTTGCCTGCTGTTGTTCCGGGCCAATCCATTGAAGTGTGGGGCCCTTTAGGCAAGCCTTTCCCAATTTTTCCAGACAAAGATCATGTTGCGTTTATTGCAGGTGGTATTGGGCAAACTCCTTTTCTTGCCTTTGGAAAACAATTACTGGGTATCAAAGCTTATGGCGGAGATTCACTTAAAAAATCGTTGAGCAAGGTTACCATGATTTACGGAGTCCGCTCTGCGCCTTTTCTTGCAGGTGTTGACCATTTTGAAAGTATTGGCTTGAATTTGTTTTGCGCAACCGATGATGGATCTCAAGGTTTTCATGGCAGAGTAACAGAATTACTTAAAACATTACCCAATGCAGAGCATTGGTACGGGTGTGGCCCTGAACCTATGTTGCATGCGCTTTGCAGACTTGCTTTAGAAAATAATACCCCATGTCATGTTTCGCTTGAATCGCCCATGGCCTGTGGCTTGGGGATTTGTTTTAGTTGCGTTGTAAAAGTAAAAACAGAAGCAGAAGGTGGTTGGGACTATAAAAGAATCTGCGTGGATGGCCCCGTTTTTAATGCAGAAACTTTAGTTCTTGAATAAACAGCCTCATTTTATGTTTTTGTAATAATAATAAAAAATCTTGAAACAAAAGTTTATCGTTCACCGTCTTAATGGTAAAGGTTATAATGCTCTTAGCTTTTGCTCTTGATATCAGGAAATGATTTCCTGTTTTTAAAGGTTTAAAAATGTCTACTGCTATTAATGCCACTTGCCCTGGTTGTAAAAAAGTTCTTAAGGTTCCGACCCAGTGGGTCAACCAAGTTATTCGCTGCAAATTTTGCAACATGGCTATGCAAATTAAGCCTAATCTTCCGCAACCTCAATCCGGTGTAAAAGCAAATCCAACTCAGCAAAATCCGCAATCTTCGGGTAAGGCTCCTCAAGCACCATCTGCTGCAGGTCGTAATGGCGTTCCACCTATGCCCGCGGTTCCGCCAATTCCTACGAACCATGCGGGGGCCAAATCGGTAACCAATCAATTTGGATTAACCGATGTAAATTACGATCCTTCGTATTCATCGAAGTATCGTAAAAAGAAAGTAAACTGGATTATTCCGGTGGTTGTCATGTTGTTTATGGGAATTCTAGGCGTTGTTCTGGTGATGGCAGTGCCGTATCTCAAGGACAAGAAAAATAAAGATGCGGAAATAGTCGCTGTAAATGGAGACGGGAAATCTAAAGCCGGTGATAAAAATGATCCCGCTAAAGATGTAGAAAACGGTAAAGCTGCCGGGAAAAACAAAAAGAATAATCCTGGTGCTGTCGGTTCAAATGCACCCTTTCCCAGACGCGCCTTGGTTGTAAGCATTCATAATTATCTTTACGCTAATCCAACCCAGTATGGTTTGATGGTGCAAGGTATGAAAAATATTCCAGCAATTACTAAATATTTGACAAACCAGATGAGGGTGCCGCAGAACCAAATTATGCACCTCAGTGATGCAGCCAAAGATAATCCTGCACCACCTACGAAATCTGTGGTTGAAAGTACAATCACTGATTTTTTAAAATCGTCCCGAAAACAAGACCATTTAATGTTGGTGTTTGTGGGGCATGCTGTTGAGAATGATGGCCAGGTTTACCTTGCCCCAATTGAAGGTGATCTTACCGACCCCGCAAGTCTCATTCCTTTGGCTTGGCTTTATAAAGAACTTGATAGTTGTGTTGCGCATCAGAAAATTTTAGTTCTAGATGTTTGCAGATTTAGCCCAACCATTGGTGTTGAACGGCCGGGCGGCCAACCAATGAGCGCGAAAATGGAGGAAGTCATTAAGGTTGTTCCTGCCGGCCTTCAGGTTATTACTGCGTGTTCTGCGGAACAACGTTCTATGGAAACAGATGGCGAACCATTGGGTGTATTTTTGGACGGTTTTGTTGATGCTTTGCAAAAAGGTGTTCAGGGGCAGATACAAAAGCAGGCCGATAATATTCCTATTGATAAACTTTTTGAAGCCACTGTAAAAAATGTTGAAGTGCTTGCGGTGGAACAGAAATTCAAGCAAACGCCTAAAATGTATGGGGCGTTTAAGGATAATGGAGCTGAGTTTGATCCTGCAGAACCAATGCCGCCCAAACTTGCAATCACGGGATTAAAGCCTGTTAATAAGGATGGGATTGCGCTTGTTAAATCTGTGCTCGAAGAAATCGGGACACCCCCAGTAAAATCTTCAGAAATAGATAATTCAATTCGTATGGAATATCTGCCCCCGATTTCGGATCAGATAATTAAAGAATATGCAAAAGTTGATGGCCCTGAAACGGACTTGCAAAAAAATGTTAAAAAAGCGCGGATCGAACTTTGGGTTATTTCATCATTGCCTGCTCCCGCAGATATAAAAAAGGAAGTAGAGGAAAAACGAAAAAGTGCCAAGGTGAACCTTAATGTTCTTAAAGATGGTTACCGGGCACCAGCCAATGAACTTACCTTTAAGACGGGCATTGAAAACGACGAGAAAGATGTTGCTCGTATGTTCGTGAACTTACAGGAAGCTCTTGACGATTTAAAGAAAAATGAAGAAATGAAAGACGCTGAAAGCAAGCGTTGGCAGGCAAATTATGATTTTATACGAGCTCGTTTAGAAGCCCAAATCGCCTATCTCTACGAATACCAATCAATGCTTGGGCAAATGCGAAAAGAGCTCCCAGCAATGGATCCGAAAATTCATGGCGGGTGGAAATTAGCTGCAACAGCAAAGCTGCAGGGTGATAGCGCAGGTAAAAAACTTGCAAAAGAATCTACTAAAACCATGGAATCATTGGTGAAAAGTGCGGCAGGAAGCCCTTGGGAAGTGCTCGCTAAGCGTGAGAAATTTACCACCCTGGGGCTCGAATGGCAGGCAGCAAAATAGTTCTTTAAACAGACTTATAGCCTTGGTTTAGGTCTGATATTTCTGCGGTTTCCTGCCATCGCTCGATTGTGTCAAATGGAATTTTGTTTGGAGCGTTACCCACAATATCGGGTTCAACGCCCGCATAATAAAGAGGCCAAACATATAGGTTGTTTGCAGATCGATCCCAGCCATCAGACCAATCTTGCCAAGTTAATGGTTGCCTGCTAAATAAAAGCCTTTCGAAATCAAGAGTTTCAAGGTTGCAGGAATTTTCAGACCGATTGATTTGGAGTCTTGGTTGAGAATCACCATTCTTAATAGGCACAAGAATGGTGCTTTGTTTTTCTGAAAAGAGTACAAGGTTTCCTTCATATATTTTCCAATCTGTGACCCAGCTTGGTAGGTTGCTGCTGATCTGTTCTTTGGAAATTTCAATTCCAGCAAACTTGTACAAGCCTGCAATTCCCAAACTTAGACACCTGTTCTGTTGTTCGTTCAATGCTAGGGTTCCACCCGGTTTGGACACGCTACCCATGAGCATTCCATCAATCAATTCGAGAGATATTTTGAAGGAAGCGTAACCGTTATCATCCATGCCCGTCATTTCTGCTTCGATGCGATTAATCCCAAGAGAGATTTCTGAGACTCGCAGTGGCCTAATAAAAGACTTGTTGTTTTGTTGCATTGGAATAAGGAGATCCCGTTCAATAAAGCGCGCTAGTCTTTCCTTGATGGTTTGTAAATCAAGCCTCAGAGTTCTTGCTTTGCGCCAATCGCTTCTTGTCACTGCATCTTGTTCTGCTTTCCTTAGTTTCATGAAAAGTTTCGGGATGGTACCGGAATGAAAACCTATTTTTAGAAGCTGGGGAATAGTCTCACCATGCGTTCCTATTGCCATCGGGCGAAGCGATTGGGGCCTATTTGCTCTGTAAAGTCCCCAGTTTTCTTTTGTCTCCCAGAAAAGAAATCCGAATAAATTTGGTGTTAGCCATATGGTTGTGCCGAAGAACAAATTTGAAAGCACATCGCCAATGAAAGGCGAAAAGAAGTGGACGATTTCTGGAGTTAGCGGGATGATGATGGGGTAAGTGAATTTTGCTGCAACGGAAGAAATAGGGAATTTGATCGGGTTGATTCCTGGTTCAATTAAAACGACGGTGTAAAAGCGCAGGAAAAATGCGACAGGCGACCAAAGTAATCCTAGAAAGCCTCGCAGTGCCATCTGCCATGGTTTGGCACGACCCCTCAGTCTTAGCCAATCATTTACCCATTGCAGGACAAACTCAAGCCCTTCGATGGTTTTCTTGAAGCTTTGGACCATGATGGTGAACAGGATAGAAATCAATCCATCTTGGATAAGCTTGCCTAAAGTGAGCATGCTCGAAATTGCAAATTCGGAAAGTAATCGTCCAGGCCTTGAGTTAAGTAGTAAGGTGAACCCGATGAATAGAACAATTTCGCCTACATGGTATGGGTAGGATTTAGGCAACCAGAGTGCGATAGCTTCCGTGAATAAAAGCGGTTTGAGTATCAGAGAATAAATTATTTGTACTGGCAGGCTTTTCCAGATTAATAAAAATGGATTCCAAGTAAGAAGGGTTGAAGGAATTTTGTAAAAAATAAACTTGGCTGTTTTCCAGAAAATTAAAAGGCAATCAAGAACAAAAGTTCTGAACGAATGATTGTTGATGATACCAAAAAAGAATAAGCCAAGAGTTATAAAGGTTAGAGTTCTAATTAAATCAGGAATACGATCACCTGAGATTTTATCGGAAATTAAATCAGCAGATTCGATAAGTAAAAAAGAGCCACCAAAGGGAAGAGTAAGAAATTTAGTTAGGGTTCTTCCCGTTGCGGTGCCGAAGTTTAAAGCAGTGGATTTTTCTAGCCATCGGAGATAGAAATCGCTTCGTCTATACACACCGTCTAACTGCAAAGAAAGATTTTCATCCAAGGCAAGAAGCGCATCACCTTTAAAAAAAGATGCAGCATCTCTGATATCCTCAAGCTTAAGGTGATTTCGGGAAATCATATCCCGAAGCTCGGAGTAATTGAGATATCCCTGTTCAATAATGCGGTCAAGGAATTCTTCGACTAACCTTCTTCGGGCGATTTCGCCAAACGCACCTTCACTTTTCAAGCCAACGGACTGCAAATTGTTTTCAATAATTGGTCGAATTTCATCACGAAGCAGTTTTTCGTTTTGTTTCCACACCAATTGAAGAAGCGTTTCAAGTTTTTTGCGGTCGGCGAATGCAAGTCGGGTGGTGATTGCATTCAAACTGGCTTCTCTAAGCCTTTGGTGGATTTTTATTAGCCTTTGAAAACGGAGCGGGCGTTTCATCGGCTTTTTTCCGAACGATATTGCCCAGCTAAAAATATCGATCCGATATATTTCCTGCTCGTAATCTTCGCATGCACTTTGTAGTTCGGTCAGCAACCGCGCTTCGACAGGGGAAGAACCCTGATCGGCTTTATCTAATAGGGGTAGAAGCGCCGATTCCCAATTTTGGAAATCACTTGAGTTGAAATTTAGAGCGGCTTGAAGCCGTTTGACCAGTTTGCGGATTTCTTTGTGTGCTTTTTCGATGGTATTCGGAGATAATTCCGCAGGGGCGACACGATTTGCTTGAGTCCATAATATTGCAGATACCGTGGCGTTGTTTAGGGAAGATTCTTTCTCTGCTTGTTCAGACAGTCTTTTAAAGTATTCGCTGGATTCTTCTGCATGAGTTTCTGGAGTAGGGTGGGGGTTTTGGGTTCCAGGTATTCGTGTCTCTTGAAAAATAATGTCTTCTGCAACATCATTTCTAAGAATTAAAAGCAACGAGTCATAGTCTTTGATGGAAGGGAAATAGTTCGCCAGCAAGTTTTCTGAAAAGCGATAGAGTTCTGCAAATGATGCTGCGAAAGAAATATATTTGTCTGCGATATCTTGTTCAGAAAAAACTTTATGTTCTTGTTCCAATACCATTAATGCTTCAGAAAAAATAGTACGCCCGATGGTTTTAATTTTTTTTTCGATAACTGCTTCTGATAAAAGGCCTTTCTCTTTGAGTTCGATGAATTTTAATTTTACCTCTGCGTGAAACAATCTACGCCAATACAAGGTGTTGCGTTCCTCAATACTGAACTTCCCTGGCATTTCTCCTTCAACTTTTGCAAGGAGCAATATTTTTCCAAATGGTAATGATCCGATTTCCAATTCAAATTCAAGTTCTTGGGATAAAGAATTGATAGTTTCAAAATCTGTCCAAATAGAATCAATGCTGGAAAACTGGCTTGATATCAATCCTAGGATTGCTGGAAGTTTGCGTTGGTGCAAAACGACCTTATCCACGACTTTTCTTGGAACCAATACGAGTCGTGGTTCAATATTCTTTAATTCGATTTCGATAGTGTTTCGATACAT
This sequence comes from Candidatus Kuenenia stuttgartensis, assembly GCA_945897965.1. GTDB lineage: Bacteria > Planctomycetota > Planctomycetia > Gemmatales > Gemmataceae > UBA969. The sequence continues at coordinate 34,182 of CAMDHK010000002.1, forward strand.
GGCTTTCTACAATTAAAAAATTTCTTATGCCAATATAAGAACAGGAATTCAAACGATTTTCGAGAATTCTTTTGAATATTTGTTTTAAAATTGATTTCTAAATTACAATAAGATTGGGTTATAGGTTTTTTATCAAAATTTATGGGTCATTTATGAATATTTCAGAACTTCCCTCCAATTTAAAACAGCTTAAAGCTTCAGATTGGAAGTCAAAGCCAGTAAAGGAAGAAATAAGGTCTAACCTTCTCAAGGCGCTTAAAAATAATCAGCCTTTGTTTTCTGGTATCATTGGTTACGAAAATACTGTTTTGCCTTCTTTGCAAATCGCCCTTCTTGCAAACCATGATATTCTTTTTCTAGGAGAAAAAGGGCAAGCGAAAAGTAGGCTCATGCGGGCTTTGATTCAGTTTCTAGACGAATGTATTCCTTTTATTGATCACCCTTCAATCCCTGTCCATGAAGACCCATATCACCCAATTACCACCGCAGGCAAAAATTTTCTTGCACAGCATACTGATGAGCAAGTTCCTATCGGGTGGTGGAAACGGGAAGATCGTTACGCAGAAAGATTGGCCCCAGGTACAAAATTCGCTGATATCATTGGTGAAATCGATCCAGGCAAGTTGGTATCTGGTGTAAGCATGGCAACAGAGGATGCGCTGCATTTTGGGCTTATCCCGAGAATGCATCGTGGTATTTTTGCTATGAACGAAATTCCAGAATTAGACGAATTGGTGCAGGTTGGTTTGTTTAATATATTAGAGGAGCGTGATGTACAAATCCGCGGTTATCCCGTCAAATTTGACCTCGATATTTTTGTTCTTTTTTCTGCAAATCCTTCCACCTATAACCGTAGTGGTAAAGTTATACCACAACTAAAAGACCGTATTGGGTCCCTGATTCAGACTCATTATCCCCTAGATCGGGATGGTGGGATTGAAATCATGGAGCAAGAGTCAGGGAATGTAGAAGACAAAGCGTTTCCTGTTGCTGTTCCTAGATTTATGAAGGAAATTGTTGAACAAATTAGCAGGTCTGCACGAAAATCCAAGTTTATTGATCAGCAGTCTGGTGTAAGTGCTAGATTTTCAATTGCCAATTATAAAACCATGATAGCTAGTGCAAGGCGCAGGGGCGTTTGCCTTCAAGAAGATTCTGCTGTTCCCAGAATAAGTGATCTATCTCATCTTGCTTCCTCCTCACTGGGGAAGTTGGAGTTGGATTTGATGGGTAGTCATCAAATGACAGAAAAGCAGATCCTTGATTCTTTAATTGCTGATGCTGTAAAAATGGTTTTTCAGGAGTATGTTGATGCATCAGGGTTAGAGGAGATATCACAAGTATTTGGCAAAGGTGTTAAGATAGAAGTAGGCGATATGCTTCCATCTTCGCATTATGCGGAAAGAATTAAAGTGATACCCAAGGCTTGGGAAAAAACCTTTGAAGTAAACCCAAGTGAAAATGATGCAGTGCGAGCGTCTTGCATTGAATTTGTATTGGCAGGTTTGCACGCATCGGACAAAATTTCCCGTTCTTCAAAACATGGCCGAATTAGTTACGAATTACGTTAAAAGTGAGGAATTGATGGCAACTGAACCAAAGTTTGGTGGCATTGTTCATACTTATCAAAAGTATGATCCAGCAAGTTTTCCGAACCCTAGTTCTGATGCTCCAGATCTTGTTTCGCCTGCTTTTGAACACATGATGCATTATGGTTCCCTCAAAAGACTGACCGAGGAGCAACTTGCCCGTGCTGTGCAAATAGATCCTAGCCAAATCCAAGGTTTTGGACCCACCATGGAAAGGTTGATGGAGGTCCTTGAAGCGCGGAAGCGAAAGATTCTTGAAACCTTTGAAACTGAATCCGTGACCAAGGAAGCTAAAGACGATTACGACAATTCTTATCGCGATTTAAAGCCCCCTAAAACTATTGCTGAAGAATTCAAGAAAGCCACCAAGGCTGAGCAATTAAATCAGCTCGAAGATCTTTGGTATAAAGCGGGCGGTGAGAAATCCCCTTTTGGAAATCAGTTGCTTGGCGTTTTTGAATCTTTAGCAATTAAATACCAAGTCGATGAGCTTGCCTCAAAATATGAATTCACGGGCACCCAATCTCTCGATGTTCCCAAGGCTTTAGAGGTAAAAGCGGAGCTTGAAAAAATTGATGAGCTTTTAAAGCAGTTAAAAGATGCCATGGAGAATGCCCAGATTGGTGTCATTAATATGGAGGATCTTTCTCAGTTTTTAGAATCAGGCGACATGGATCAATTGAATGCCTTGCAAAAGCAGATTCAAGAAATGATTAAAGCCATGCAGGAAAATCAAGGTATCGACTCCGATGGGAAAAATCTCAAGCTGACCCCCAAGGCATATAAGATTTTTCAGTCCAAACTGTTAGGTAAGATATTCGACCAGCTTAAAGCTTCTAGGTCAGGTCGGCATATGGTAGGGGTTTCTGGCGAAGGAGCTGTTGAAACACAGAAGACTAAGCCTTTTGAATTTGGTGATTCACTTGCCAGCCTTGATATTCAGTCTTCCATTGTAAATATGCTGGTTCGGTCGGGTGGGAAGATGCCTGAATATCTTCATCCCGGGGATTTAGTGGTTAATAAAACTAAAAACAATCCCAAGTGTGCCACGGTTGTGTTGCTCGATATGTCTGGGTCAATGCGATACGATGGTCAGTATGTTAATGTGAAACGAATGGGATTGGCTCTTGATGGCTTGATTCGTTCGGAATATCCGGGTGATAGGCTGCACTTTGTAGAGATGTATACTTTTGCCAAGATTCGTAGCAGTTCAGAAATAGTATCTTTGATGCCCAAGCCTGTGACGGTTTTTGATCCAGTGGTCAGGCTGAAGGCTGATATGTCGGATCCCGATATAACAGAGATGGATATACCTCCTCACTTTACCAATATTCAACATGGATTGCAGCAGGCGCGCAACCTTTTGGCCAATTCCGATACTAGTAACAAGCAAGTTATGATCGTTACCGATGGTTTGCCTACAGCACATTTTGAAGGAAAGGATCTGTATCTTTTTTATCCTCCCGACCCAAGAACCGAGGCGGCAACATTGAAGGAAGCGATGCTTTGCGCACGCGAAGGAATCACCGTAAATGTGTTTCTTATGTCCTCTTGGAATCAATCATCTGAAGATGTGCAATTTGCATACAAGATGGCTCAAAGTTCGAAGGGCAGGGTTATATTTGTCGCGGGCAAGGATCTTGATCGCTATGTAATTTGGGATTATCTTTCTCGACGAAAAACCATTTTAGGTTGATAACTTAGAAGTTGCTTCATTTTGATCATCGATTAGCATACTAGGATGATTATAAATGGAGGCTTAGATGACCCGAAAATTGCTAAGTGATTTTGATATCGCACGATATCATGATGATGGTTTCGTTATCTCAAAATCTTTTTTTGATCCCCAAGAAATTGATCTGTTGAGCAAATCTGCAAGGGAAGATCACGAACTTGATAAGCATTCGTTTGGAAGGCGAGATGGCGAAGGCGGCACCGTCAAACTTTCTCTTTGGAACCATCCTGGAGATGGTATTTATGGAATGTTTGCTAGGTGCGAGCGCATGGTTCGTTCGGTTGAAAAAATTCTTGAGGGCGAAGCCTATCATTATCATTCTAAAATGATCATGAAGGATGCGAAAATTGGTGGAGCTTGGGCTTGGCACCAAGATTATGGATATTGGTATCAAAACCATGTCCTTCGTCCGCTGCTTACAAGTGTTAGTATTGCAGTAGATCCTGCCACCCGAGAAAATGGCTGTTTGCAAGTTATTGCGGGGTCGCATCATTGTGGCCGAATAAACCATGTGCTATCAGGTGATCAGGCTGGAGCAGACATGGAAAGAGTCAATGACATTTTAAAAAGAATGCCATTGGTTTATTGTGTAATGGAGCCTGGTGATGCGATATTTTTTCATCCTAATTTGTTGCATCGATCAGACCAGAATAATTCAGATAACCCAAGATGGTCTATGATTTGCTGCTATAACGCTGCAAGGAATAATCCTGCAAGGGAATCCCACCATCCCTCTTATACTCCTTTGCATGTGGTTTCAGATGCAAAGATAAAAGAAGTTGGGATCAAGCGTTTCTCAGATGATGCAACGGATGTTGCATGGTTAAGCGATGCTAAGGATAAAAGCGCAACGGTTTTGGAATCCTAGTAAAAGTTAAGCACAGGGATTTAGGGTTTTGCCCAGACTTGCGCTAGGTGTAAAAGGACTTCAACCGCTTTTTCCATCTCTTCGAGACAAGTCCATTCCAAAGGTGAATGGGGGTTGTGCTCACCCGTGGATAAGTTGGGAGTTGGAAGTCCTATTTCTGTCATTCTTGATCCATCGGTGCCACCCCGAACTGATGTTACCTTAGGTTGCAACCCTGCGAGTTTCATGGCTTCTACTGCAAAAGGTATCGCTCGGGGTTCTTTGCTCATTCCATCCGCCATATTGCGATATTGTTTTGTCACCAGAATATCAAACTTGGATTCAGGGTATTCAAGTTGAATTTGAGAGGCAATTTGGGAGAGGAACGCTTCATACTCGCGAAGTTTCTTGGAATTAAAATCGCGTAATAGAATCTTGATCGTAACTTCTGCGACGCCGCCTGCAATAGTGTAAGGGTGAAGAAAGCCTTCCATTCCCTCGGTAGTTTCAGGGGCAAGTTTTTTCGTAGGCAATCTCTCGATAAAAATAGCAGCAAGACGGATGGCATTGGTCATGCGGTTTTTTGCAATGGAAGGGTGTATATTTCTGCCATGAATGGTGACAGTTGCCAGATCTGCAGAGAATGTTTCGCCATCGATTTCGCCCTGACCCGCCCCATCTAATGTGTAGGCTGCAATCGCACCTAATTCTTTTAGATCTAGATGGTTTACGCCTTTGCCTATTTCTTCATCGCAAGTAAAGCAGATGCGAATATCACCATGAATAATGCTGTTGTTTTTGATTAATTCTTGTGCAGCTTGCATGATAACAGCAACGCCCGCTTTATTATCTGCTCCTAAAAGTGTAGTTCCATCGGTGGTGATGATGGTTTTCCCTTTGAGGGGTGGTAGGTCATGATTTTCGTTGGTGGTGATGATTTTGGTTTTATCTTTTGGAAGGACGATATCTTTGCCATCATAGTTTTCATGAATAATGGGGGAGACATTTTTGCCCGAGGTTTCAGGGGAAGTGTCCATGTGGGCGACCCAGGCTATCGTGGGGATAGATCTACCTGCATTGCTTGGGATTGTGCCAAATACTAGGCCATATTCTGTCTGGTGGGCATCTTTGATACCGATTTCATGAAGTTCTTTGACCAGCATTTTGCCTAACTCTAATTGTCCATTTGTACTGGGATAAGTTTTTGAATTCTCATCTGCCTGGGTGTCAATTTTTACATAGTCGCAAAATCGTTTGAGTAAATTGTTGTGGTTCATGATTTCTTTTTTCCTTTAGTTGGTGTTTTAGTAACGCCCTTTTGAGGGCAAAGATCGATTAGGGCGCATTCCGAACATTTGGGCTTTCTGCTGGCGCAAACTTTTCTGCCATGGTCGATTATCCGAAGGCCAAATATTGTCCACTCTTCTTCCTTTATCACCCGGTGTAAATCCAATTCTATTTTTACGGGGTCCTTGGATTTCGAAAGCCCAAGCCTAAAGCTTAATCTACCTACATGGGTATCGACTGGCAGGCCTGGAATGCCATAAGCATGTCCCAAAACCACATTTGCAGTTTTTCTGCCCACGCCTGCAAGAACCACCAGTTCTTCCATGGTTTTTGGTACTTCCCCTTGATGATCTTTAACCAACGCCTTGCAGCAAGCTATGATGTTTTTGGCTTTGTTCTTATAGAACCCGGTAGATCTTATAAGGGATTCGAGTTCATTGGAGTTGGCTTCTGCTAGGCTGAAAGATGTGGGAAAGCGCTTGAAAAGGGCAGGGGTTACCATGTTTACCCTAACATCTGTGCATTGTGCTGAGAGTATGGTTGCAATTAAAAGTTGCAAAGGCGATTTGTAAGTCAGCGCACAATATGCGTCAGGGTAAAGCTCTTTAAGTCTTTTTGCTAATTTTTGGGATCGAGCTTTTAGTTCTTTGCTGTTTTCCACGCTTTAACTAATTCCTTTTCTTAAATGCATTGCGAGCAACTATTATTAAGTCTATCTAATGATAAATATAGACTGGAGAACAAATTCCATTACCATGAAGAAAGTTTAATTGTACTAGCTAATGAAAGAAATGATTTTATGAGGCAAATTGGTTTTATTCCTGATCCTGTAGATGCTAAGAAGTTTGAAGACTACCTTTACACTCAGGGCACTCTAGTTCGCATGGATAGGCATAATGCCGGTTATAATGTGTGGGTGTTTGATGAGGATAAACAGATTTTTGGTAAGCAAGAATTGTCGCAATACCTTGAAAACCCGCAAAGTAAGATATATTCCGATGCAGTGTTAATTGCCAAAAATAAGCGGATCAAACAAGAAAAAGACGATATCGCAACCCCGGAATATAAAGTGGTATTTTCTGATCAGGTTGTGCAATTCCCCCGAGTCACTTTTCTACTTGCCATTTGTATCCTTGCAGTTAGTGTTCCCATGCTTTTGGATGACGAAAAAAAAGTTAGCATGGTTTCAATCTTTGGTTTGGCTGGACAGGGAATGGGGCTTTTTTCAAACTTGGCTTTTTCCACGCAACCATGGCGCTTAATCACGCCAGTTTTTCTCCACTTCGGCCCCCTTCATCTACTCTTTAACATCATGTTATTAGTTGAATTTGGGCGTATGATTGAATCGCAACGAGGCGTCGTCAAATTCTTTTTCTTATTCTTAGCATTGGCCGTTTTTTCAAACCTTGCTCAACTCTTCTTGGGTGGGATTAGATTCAATCAAGGTCTATATTTCGGGCCAGCATCGACCTTTGGGGGCATGTCCGGCGTTATATACGGGCTATTAGGCTATGCTTGGATGAAAGCAGAATTTCAACCCGAACTTGGAATTAGTGTTCCAAGTTCTACGGTTAAATTTATGCTTTTCTGGCTCGTACTATGCATGACAGGAATACTAGGCCCGGTAGCCAATATTTGCCATATTAGTGGTTTGCTCATGGGTTTGATTATCGGGTTGCTCCCAAGAAAATTTACCCTTTAAAAGTTAAAGGGTTGGCCCGATACTCCAAGGGGCAAATTCTTCTTCACCAACCCCGTTGATTTCACTCTTGGTTTTTTTGCCACTTGCAACTTCAAGTATTTCTTCGAATATTTGCTTCCCTACTTCTTCCACAGGGGTTCCTTCAAGAATTACGCCTGCGTTGATATCCATATCGTCAATCATGTGATTATACATGGGCGAATTGGTAGCAACCTTGATTGAAGGAGCGGGTTTGCATCCAAAAACAGAACCTCTACCTGTGGTGAATACTAAAACATTGGCGCCCCCTGCAACAATTCCTGTCATGCTCACAGGATCATAACCAGGTGTATCCATAACAACAAAACCCTTTGCTTTAACAGGTTCTGCGTAACGAACCACATCCACCATTGCAGTGCTTCCGCCCTTAGCGATTGCCCCTAGTGACTTTTCAAAGATGGTGGTAAGCCCGCCATCCTTGTTACCAGGGGAAGGATTATTATTGATTTCAGCACCAAAAATACCCGTGTACCATTCCCACCATTTGATTCTGTCCACTAGCTTTTGGCCAACTTCCTTGGAAATTGCTCTGCGTGTTAAGAGATGTTCTGCGCCATAGATTTCGGTGGTTTCCCCAATTATCGAGGTTCCTCCTTGGGCAATTAATAAATCAGAAGCAATCCCAAGAGCAGGGTTGGCGGTGATTCCGCTATTGCCATCGGACCCACCACAATTCGTTCCCAGAATAATTTTATCTGCGGAAATTTTTACCCGCTTGTGTTGGTTGACCGAAGGAAGTAGTTCAGCGATGGCTTTGATGCCTGCATCAACGGTTTTTTTAATGCCGCCACATTCTTGAATACTTAATACCAGTGGTTTATTTTTAGTGCCATTCAACTGAATGAGATTCTGGTTTTCGATCAGATGGATTGCCTGACCTGTTTCACAACCAAGGCCAATTAAAATGTAGGCAGCAACGTTTGCATGCTTGGCAAAGCCTGCAAGTGTCAAATCAAGTTGATTATGGTCGGGGCCATTGTATTGCATTGCGCAACCAGCCTTGTGGGTGATCGCTACTACGCCATCAACATTCGGGTATTGCTTTAGTAAATCGGATGCACGAAATCGTTCGGAAATGTATTTACTGGTGCTAGATGCACAATTAACGGTGCTTATAATTGCGATGTAATTGCGTGTGCCATACCTGCCATCGCCTCGATCGTATCCCATAAAATGTCTTAGTTCAGATGGTTTAGCAGGGTGGGGTGGTAAGTCTGCGCAGAAGGCGTAGTCTCGGGCAAAATTTTCAGCACCGATATTGTGCACATGTACATGATCCCCAGGATTAATATCCGTGGTCGCAAATCCAATAATCTGGCCATATTTGATGACCGTTTCGCCTTTTTTAATATGCTTTAGAGCCATTTTATGCCCTAAACCAATTCTTTTAGAAGGTGCAACTTTATCCCCTCCCACATCGATCGAGACGCCTGTTTCCAGCGTGCGCGTCGCTATTGCGACATTATCTTCAGGGCGTAAATGAATTGCTGGTGGGACTTCTATTTTGCTTGCCATCTTTTGCTCCATGTAAAACAACAAATTGCTTCATAAACAATTTATTGATTTTAACCATTTTGAGATGCCTTCACATCAACCCTTTTGATTTTGTGAAGAATTGACGTGCGTTAAACATTTAATTTTTTAGTTGTATATTCTTTGTTAGTTTAGTCTTATGGATGAATGAATTATTTAATATTAGGATTTTTTATACATGCTTAATTGCCATGTAGGAACATTTTCAGCAGATATTTCACCACCTTTAGGCCATCCACTTTGTGGAGGTGGCATTGAACCTGTCCGTGGGCAGGATGATCCATTGGAAGCTGTTGGAATTGTGCTTTTGGGTTGCGGTGCGCCCGTAGTTCTGTGTGCTTTGGATTGGTGCGAAATTCGCAATGATGCATATTTAAAATGGCGTCAGGTACTTGCTGATGCTGCCCATACAACAATCGAGCGAGTTCATGTGCATGCTGTTCATCAGCATAATGCCCCCATAGCCGACATTGAAGCTGAAAAAATAATTCAAATCAATAATGCTTCTCCCATTTTAGATCTTAAATATTTTGATCAGTGCCTTTTAAAAACTGCAGAGGCATTAAAAGCCAGCCTAGCAAAAACAAAAAAAATAAACCGAATTGGAACGGGCTATGGCAATGTGAATCAAGTTGCATCGAATCGTAGAATTCTTGATTCAGAAAGTAAAGTAAAATACACGCGCACTAGTGCTACTAAAAGCAAGGAAATCCGCGATTTTCCAGAGGGATTGATTGATCCAATTTTGCGAACCATCAGTTTTTGGATGGGCGAAAAACCAGTCGTTGCAATACATTACTATGCCACACATCCAATGAGTTATTATGGTGATGGCATGGTGAGTTCCGATTTTTGCGGCTTGGCGCGAAGAAAGCGGCAGGCTGATTCCCCTTCAGTTTTTCAAATGTATTTTACTGGTTGTGCGGGAAATATTACCGCAGGGAAATACAACGATGGCAGTAAAGAAAATCGTGCCATATTACGAGATAAGATTTATCTCGGGATGACGGATGCTTGGAAAGTTACATACACTTCCCCAATTACAAAAATGGAAGTGCGTGTTGAACAGGTTAAGTTGGGGAAACGAAATGAGAAAGAATTCTCTTTGGAAGAAAATTTGAAACTGGTTGCAGATAGTAAAGAGACAAAAGTTAAAAGGAACATTGCGGCATTAAAACTTGCTTGGCTGCAAAGGCGAGAACAAACGGTTAATATTTCGTGTTTGGACCTGGGCGTTGCATCGATATTAAATTTGCCCGGTGAAGCTTTTATTGAATATCAGTTGGCAGCTCAGGAAATGCGCCCTGATTTGTTCGTTTGTGTTGCTTCTTATGGGGATGGTGGACCCGGTTATATTCCAACTGACAAAGCTTTTGTAGAGGGGGGGTATGAGCCAACAGGGGCTTTCGCTCCGCCTAATGAAGGGCTTCTAATCAGCACAATCAGCAAGTTGTTGGGCCCAAAAGCCCCGCAAATCACAATTCCTTTTAAACGATTCAAGAAAAAGAATAAGTAAGCTTGTAGAATGGTTGCATAGATATGCTTGAGTAGTTTCGTTTTCCTGAGCTTGTTATTTGTTGCTTTTCACGATGATTGGATTATGCAAATGCCTGCTTCTTCTTTAAAAATTGGTATGATCGGTTTGGGTGTCGTTGGCACGGGAGTTGCCAAATTGCTTTTTGAGCAGCAAGAAAGGCTGGCAAAAAAAGCCGGCAGGCCCCTCGAGCTTACCAAAATTGCTGTTCGAGACCCCTCGAAACCTAGGGATGTTAATATTCCCGACTCAATTATTACTTCCCACTGGGAAGATGTTGTCAATGATCCTTCTCTTGATGTCGTGGTTGAACTTGCAGGTGGAACTACCTGGACTAAGAAAGCCATTTTAGATTCTCTTGCCTCTGGTAAACACATTGTAACTGCCAACAAAGCTTTGCTTGCAACATATGGCAAGGAAGTTTTTGATTGTGCCAGAAAATACAATCGCTGTGTGGCTTTTGAAGCAAGCGTCGCTGGCGGTATTCCGATTATTGGTGCTCTTACGCAGGGCCTTGCTGCAAATAAAATCATAGGGCTGCGTGGCATCCTGAACGGTACATGTAATTTTATTCTTACCAGTATGAGTGAAACGGGCGATTCGTATGAAAATGCTTTGAAAGAAGCCCAAAAACTCGGTTTCGCAGAAGCTGATCCGACCATGGATGTTGATGGTACCGATACTGCACATAAACTCGCAATCTTGGTGCAAATTGCTTTTGGACAAACTGTCCCCTTTAGTGCCATTGATCGTGTTGGCATTGCTGGCTTGAACAGCATTGATATTCATTTTGCCCATGAGTTGGGGTATGGCATAAAATTGCTTGCTGAAGCTTGGATTAATGATGGCAAACTTGCTGTTCATGTTTCCCCTGTTTTACTTCGAATGCATTCTCCACTTGCGCAGGTTCGGGGTGCCTATAATGCAATTCAGGTAATTGGCGATGCGGTAGGTGATACCCTTCATTATGGCCTTGGTGCAGGTCGAATGCCCACTGCTTCCAGTGTGGTTGCAGATATCATCGATATAGCTGTTGGCAGGGCGCAAAACACGTTTACTTCCATGAATTTGTGGTCTGATTCTAGTGCTGTAACTCCTATGCTCTTAAGTGATGATGTTAATAGTAGATATTATCTTAGGTTGCTGGTGGAAGATAAACCTGGTGTTCTTGCGGATGTTACACGCTTGCTTGCCAACCACCAAATTAGTATTGCTTCTATTATTCAACATGAAGCGCAGGGCGAAAACGCAAACGGTAAGGTTCAACTGGTTATTATGACCCACTTATCCAAGTGCGGGAAATTTAAAGCCGCTGCCAATGAATTGACTCGTCTCGATTGTGTATCAGGAAGTGCTGTGCATTATCCTGTCGAAGATTAACCCCCATAGGTGATTAAAATGAAGTATGTAATTGTCATTCCAGATGGATGCGCTGATGACCCACAAGTATCCTTGGGCGGAAAAACCCCCCTTCAAGCTGCTATTAGGCCTGCCATGAACGCTGCTGCGAAAATGGGGATGGTTGGTTTATCCAACAATGTTCCTGCATCGCTTACCCCCGCAAGCGATGTTGCCACGCTTAGCCTATTTGGCTACGACCCAATGGAAGTTTATACAGGCAGAGCCCCTCTTGAAACCGTGGCGATGGGCATCAAGCTAAACCCAGGTGATTGGGCGATTCGTTGCAATCTTGTGAATGTTGTTGATGGCGTGATGAAAGATTTTACCGCAGGCCACATCGCAAACGAAGATGGTAAAGAACTCATTTACACGCTTCAAGAAAAATTGGGTGGAGAAGTTAAATCGCCTTCTGGGAAGGTGCTGGGTGTACTTGAATTTCATGCTGGAGTAAGTTACCGCAACATATTGGTTTATCGGTCCAAAGAACCCGCACCATTTGCCAAAGAAACCAAAGGTCAGCCGCCCCACGATATCCCTGATAAAGCTGTGGCACCCTATCTTCCTAGCGGGCCTGGATGTGAATTGTTGAAAGAGATCATGCAGAAAAGTCAGGCGCTGTTTCTTGATCATAAGGTTAATAAAAAGCGGATTGCAGAAGGCCACAAACCAGCCACCCAGTGTTGGCTTTGGGGTATGGGCGTTTCTCCGGTGTTAAAAAAGTTTGCGGATGTTCACAACGTGAATGGCGCAATCATCAGTGCGGTTGATCTCGTTCGAGGTGTCGGCATGTTGCTGGGTTGGAACCGTATCGATGTTCCCACTGCAACAGGATATCTTGATACCGATTACGCTGCCAAAGGTCGTTACGCCATTGAAGCAATCAAAAATCACGATCTTGTTTGTGTACATGTTGAAGCACCAGACGAAGCTTCGCATGAAGGTCGGGTAGATGCCAAAATTGAAGCTCTAGAACAAATCGATCGACACATTGTTGCGCCATTGATGGCGGTATTGCCCAGCTACAAGGATTGGCGCATTTTAATTTCGCCTGACCACCGAACACCAGTTCAGACTCGTGCGCATTCGCATGGTGCGGTTCCGTTTGTTATTGCAGGTACTGGTATTCTTGCAAATGGGCAGGAGACTTATGATGAAGTTGCTGCCGCTGCTAGTTCAGTTCTTTTTGCCAAGGGGCATGATTTAATGAAGGTTTTTCTTAAATAAACAATCACCTGCATTTAAGGAAAATGCAGGTGAATTTTGTTCGAGCTTAGCGCTGGAAAATAGGTATGTACTGTGCAGGCACGGAGAGTGCAATTACAGCAATACTGGTTTGGTAAATAGGCCCAACTTTGTGTGAGTCAAGGTTGTTACCAGACCACGAACCATCAGGCCCTTGTTCTGGCAAAACCAGTTCTTTTAGTTTTGCATACCATGAGTTCCAAGCAGCCCCGCCCACTTGATGCATGGCATGGCTGGCATAGTAATGGCCATACCAAAAGTGAGATTTACTCTTGAAGTGTTTTTCAAGATATTCGACAGCTAGGGGAATATCCTTGGAATCATATTTGCCAGCTAACTGTAAAACACAAAGCCCTGCTGCTGTTCGTGCGAATTCTGGGCCGCCAGATCTTGGCTGATAACTATAGCCTCCGGTTTTTGCATCTCTGCAGCTTTCGATGTATTCGATTGCTTTTTTGAGTGTTTGATCAGGAACATGAAGGCCAGCATTTTTTGCTGCCCTTAGTGCCATAACTTGCATAACCGTGACGGAGATATCAGCATCAGCAGGAGTCGGGTTATATCGCCATCCACCCTGAGGATTTTGGCTCCGGATAATCAAATCGACGGCACGCTTTAACACAGGCCGAATCGAATCATCCGACGTCGTTCCCCAAAGTTGAGATAAGGTAAGCGTTGCAATCCCATGCGAATACATGCTTTGGCCACCCCCTCGAGCGCCAATAAGCAAGCCATCGGGTTCGCGAGCAGAGGCAATTAAAAACTGCGCACCTTTATTCACTTCAGGCCCATACATACCCTGCCCGGGTAAGTGACCTTGGCTCATATAAGCCAACAAAGCAAAGGATGTTATTGCGGTGCTGTGTTGATAACCCCCATCAGACCAAGAGCCATCGGGGTTTTGCTTGGTTGCCATGAATGCCAAAGCTTTGGCAATCGCTTTTTTAGTAGGATCATCCAGTTTTGCATGGATTACGGAGGCTACCTTTTCTTGAGCAAAACCTGTACCTGCAATCCCAAGGATGGATGCGGTTAAGCAAGAATTAAACTTTCGCCTGTTGAATTGGTTCATGATGATCAACTTATCTAGAGGAAGACAGCGGCGCCTTGCTCGTTTTTTGCTTGTCTGCCAAGTCGCGGTAGTATTTCTGAATCATAGCTGAATATTCAGGTGGGAGATTGGCACCTAATGATTGCAATAGAGCTTCGCGTTCTTTTTCAGGAAGCTTAAGGAATCCACCATTGGCTTGAAGTTCAAGCAATTTTGCAAGAGCAGCTTCTTCTGTGCCATCGGGTTTGCGATCCCCATCGCCTTTGGTTTCGGCTTGTTTGGGGCTAGGCATAGGCGAATCCTTAGGTTCAGCTTTAGCATCTTTTGGCTCCGCTTTCCCATCTGCTTTTGCCAGTGCCGTTTCACCAGGAACACCCATGGGCACATCCAAGGCCTTGGCCAACTCATTAAGCATTTCTAATGCTTTTTCCAAACTCTTGGTAGCTTCAGCTTGCTTAGCTGCCGCCTCTTGAATATTGCCCTTTGCCGCAGCTTCGGCACCCTTTTCAAGCAATGCTTCCGCAGCTTTCAAATCGCCTTTTAGATTATCCGGTACCAACGCCTCAGCTTGCATTGCTGCATCTTTTGCCATATTCGCAGCATCCTGAGCTTTCGCCAGTTCCTGCGTAGCTTCTAATAAAGCTTTCTGTTCATTTGCCATTTCGTTGGCGCCCTTTTCTGGAGAATCATTAAGGCCTTCCAACGCAGCTTTTTGAGCTTCGATGGCTTTATTAACGTCGCCCTTGGCTAAAGCTTTTGCAGCATCCGCAGCAGCTTCTGCTGCTTCAGGGTTCTTATCTTTGGCATTATCAAGTTGCTTTGCGAGGTCGCCTTGCTTCTTTGCAAGATCCATTTCGGCTTTACCTTCGCCAAGTTTTTCTTTGGCATTTGCAGTGGCTTTTTCGGCTTCTTTATTTTTGTCGAGGGCTTGTGCCACCCTGCGCGCAGCTTCGCTAACATCAGCTTGTTTCATCTCTTCTTTTGCTTGAGCAACAGCTTTATCCTGTTTGTCAGCTTTCACCATTTCAGCAGCATCTTTTGCGGCCATATCCAGTTTTTCTGCAGCATCAGCAGCAGCTTCAGCAGCTTTTGCAAGATCATTGTTTTGCAGAGCTTTTTCAGAATCTTTCTGATCTTTTACAGCCTCATCCGTTGCTTCTTTAGCATCGCCCATTGCGTTTTTAGCTGCTTTTTCTGTTTCTGCCATCGCTTTTTGTACATCTTTTGCAAGATTTTTTGCGACATCTTTTGATTTCAGTGCATCCATTGCACCTTCTTGCTTTGCCTTGTCTAGCTTTTCAGCGACTTCTTTTTGCATTTCGGCAGCTTTAGCTAATTCATCAGCCGCTTTTTCACGCTTGGCAACATCATCAGCTTTAGCTTTTTCTGCTGCTACCTGTGTTTTGGCAGCTTCTTTTGCTTTGGTTAATTCTTCTAATGCTTCCTTCATTTTGGGAGCAGCCTTTTCCAAACCTGCTTTAGGGTCAGGGTTATTGACCGCTGCTTCCGCCGCTTTTTCTTGAGCATCTGCAGCCTTTTCCAATGCTTTCTTTACTTCTTCAGGTATGCCGGGTGATTCCTTGGCCGTATCAATGGCTTTTTCAGCTAAGTCTTTTTCTTGTTTAGCAATGTTTTCTGCTGCTTTTGCATCCGGTTTTGCTTCAGGCTTTGTCATGTTTTTTGCAGTTTCATTTACCTGCTTTTGTTTCTCTTCTAATTTCTCGATTTTATTGACCAAGTCTTGTGCCTTGGCAACTGGGTCTTTCGCCTTCTCCATAATCTTTGCAACTTCAGCATCGATCTTTTCTTTTGCAGCTTCTAGTGCCTTCAGTGCTTTATCCTGAGCAACCTCAGCCTTTTTATCTTCTGCGGCAGCAAGAGTCTTGGCAGCTTCTTCAAGCGCTGCTTCAGCCTTTGCTAAATCTGGTTTTGCACTTTGTACCGCTGGTTCAGTGGTCTTTAAAATATCTTTGGTTACATTAGCCATGTCCGCTTCTTTTTTTGCCACTTCCATTTTGGCTTCAGGTGTCTTGGGGGCATCTTCTTCTTTCATCTTTTCATTGATTTCTTTTTGATCGCGAACCATTTTACCTACTTTATCTTGCAGCTCTTTTAATGTTTGAAGAGTGTTTTTTGGTGCTCTCCAAGCATCTGCTATTTTCTTCATTGCAAAATGATTTTGTTCGGTGTAGTTGGAAGCAGGTTTGAAATTGCGAATTGAGTCCTGATTGTCACCATATTTGCTTAAATGATCTGTAACCAAAGAAAGCGTGCCTCGAATGTTTTCAGCTTTGGCAATTCTCAAACCTTCTTTTAACCTATCTTTGCGCTGGTCATCTAATTTCGATTCAAGATCTGCAGCTTGCGAAAGAATTACTGATACATCAACATTAAGGTCGCGTTGACGATCTATTAGCTTGGTTACAATTGTTGGGAACATTGATTTGGTTTTGCTGTTTTTATCTTCGAGCATACCGTAAAAAATCATAAGTGTTGCATTGATCGAGAATTCTTCTTTTGAAGCTTTGGCCATTCTTTCAGCAGCAATTTCCAGCGAGCGAATTGCTTGTTGTTTTAATGCCAACTCGCGAAGCTTTTCCAAAATTTGCTGATGGCGAACATAGGCAAGTTTAGTTTCATCATCAGAGGTGGTTTTTGATTTTGCATTCGCTGAAGTTTCGAGGTGTTTAATAACTGCAACCATATCTTGCTGGCGCAAGGATTTAAGAACTGTGGTGGCTTCGACAACCAACTTTGATTCTTCAGTATCGTTAAGGTTGTAGTACGACAAAATGTTCAACAAGGTCTCGAGACGCTTGGTTGCTTTTTCTGTTTGTAAGGCAGTTGATTCTTGCCTTTCAATTTTCACTTTTGTTGTGGTTTGGCCTTGGGCCAGAACTGGAAGTGAAATCAGGAAACAAAGCAAAGATAAGCGGATTGTTTTAAACATGGGTTTACTCACCTTTAGGTAGGAATATCTTTTGTAATGCTAACCTATAACTAATCACATTGCCAATGCTAATTCACTTTAAAACCTTACAAATCAAGGTTTTGGAGGTAAATTCGGTAGAAAGCCTTCGAAAACTGTTGCTTGTTTGTTTTTAAGTTGCATTAATTTCTCTGTTTCTTTTTCTTTTCGTCTCCACCAGGCTAGTAATTCATCCAAGCCTACAACTTCTTTAATTAGTATTTCAGACTGCCCAGTTTTAGGTTCTGCGGGGTTCATGTCGGTGACTTCAACGAAATACTCGATTTTATCGCCTACCCGAATATTTTTTAATGGCCCAATCTGGAAATCAAATCTGCCACCCGCAAGTCTTCGATCAGGTGTTTTCCAAGGGTCTTCCGAGGGCAATGGGTAAAAGTCGATCGAAGCTTTTGCAGGGCTATTTTCAAATGATCCTGCTTCTATGAGGAATTTACCTGTTTTTTCTGATTCAGGTTTGAACTCTTGAAGAGGAAGTGTATTCCAATCACCTTTTTCATTGATCCGATAGCGGAACTTCGCAATCGATAAACCTGAATAACTTTCAGCTTTGTATGCAACCCTGAATTGTTTTCCAATCAATACGGGAAGTCCATCGATTTCAGTGTCTTCATCTTTGCCAAAAACTCTTACAATGCCCGGCACTTGCTCTGCTAATAGAGTTACCAACGGTTCTGGTGTTTGTAATACGGTGAGTTTTCGCTGCCAGTTAGGGTTGGATTCCAAGCCATCTTGGTTACTAATGTTAACCTGATATCTTACATTTCCCAATTTAAGATTAAAACGAACAATCAAGGTTTGCTTATTTTCTCCTAGTGCGCAGGGCATTGTCTCGGGGGTAAGATTTGAATCATAATTTTTGACGACTAAAGTTGCATCTTTCAATGGTTGTGAACTTTTGAATTCAACTTGAACCGTGCTGCCTTCAATGCCATCGATGTCACCCTTGGGGAAGGTTTTTTCATAGGGAGAACCATCAGGGCGCTTCCCAAACCATTCGGGCATAAGTATTTTCGCAGAGACCATTTCCAAAGTGGGGCGATTTTTTCGGATAACAGGCAACGGCCCAGCTCTCCCATCCCCAATGCGTATGGTTACAGAACCATCTTCGATTGAAGAAGCTAATGTTGCTTTCCACTGCCCCATTTCGTCAAGTTCTATTGGAATAATAAGTGTTTTTCCAGCTAGGTTTTTCCAGCGCATTTTACCCACCGATGGAATGTAACCTTCTGTCAGGCGCAAATCGAAACCGATGCTCACTTCTTCGCCTTCTGCAAGCACAATTTTTTCGGGAAGGTTAATGATTGCGGTGTTTCTCGGGATGGGCGTGTTCAAAAGAAATTGGCGTTCTAACAATGCTTTTGCAGAATCACGGGCGAAAAGTAATGAGAACACAACAAACAACAATACAGGCGCGAACCGATAAGAGGATTCTTTCAGTTTTTTTAATTCAAGAGCATTATTAAAATTGAAATTGGGGTAGCAAGCAACAACTTCGCTTGTTAATTCAGCAAGAAGCTTTTCCGACTTTTTGTCAAATCGTGCTTCGGGTCTGGAAAGTTGCAGAACTGTAATAAGGCGGTGATCGAATTCGGGGAATGTTTGTTCGATTTTAAGGGCGGTTTCATCCTCTTTGAATCTTTTAATCGCAGGCAGCACAACATAACTTGCCAAGCTTACCATCAATAATGATAACCAAGAAGCGGTCATGAGTAATCGGAAAGGCATGGGAGTTTCTTCTTCAATATCCCAGACCCAATCTGCAAGGCAGGCAATAGCAAGCAAAGGCAGAACGAAAAGAAGGGATTTCGCAATCCCATAAATAATGTCAATGGATTTATTAAGCAGCCAGATTTTCTTAATCTGATTGCGTATGGGACCCAGGGATTTGTAAATAAGTGCCTCTGCCATAATTAGCTCAGGTTGTTCCATCTTCTGAAAAACCATTCAAGGCTTAGTCCGATTGTAAGCACAAGAAAAAGTAAGGGGTTAAGTTTTGGGATTTCAGTATTAAAAGTAATCTGAAAGAATTTCGAAGGGATATCAACTAAGATTTTTTCTGCATCATTTTCAAGAACAAATTGACCTTTGCTAAGCCTTGCGGATTCAGAAAGCTGAGAAGTTGCCAACCCACCTTTTTCGATATCTTGCTGGGGGAATACGCGCCATTCAATCCGTGCATCCTGCTCTCCGGGAATTGAGAACGAGAATTTCCCAACTTTGTCGTGGGTAAGGTTGAGCAGATATTCTCCGGCTTTATCAGGGATTTTTTTTAACTCAATATCTTTGGACTTTGTTTTTGCATCGGTGTTTTCGGGTGCATCAAGCCATTCGATTTTGGCGTTGATACTTTCTTTGCGTTCAGGCAAGAAGTTTTTATCCAAAACCCGAACAGCAATCTGCCCGCCGGTGTTTAAAAATGGATCAGGCCTATCCATGGATAATCGAATTTGTTTGATGGCCCCAACTCTAGGACCAGCAGCCCAATAAACCCATTGGCTCCAGAACCTGCCATAAATCGCATCGCCATCGTTGTAGCGCCAACGCCAAGCTTCATCAAAACCAAACCAAGCAACCTGGCCTCTGCCGTATGGTTGGGTAGCTAAAAGAGGCAGTGGGCCTGTGGGAGTTTTTACACTGGGGTGAACCAGCAAAGGCGTTGCACCTGGTTTAAGTTTGCTGACAGGGGCATGCCAGTACATACCGGGTAAATCTTTCCAAGTACGAAAGTTGGCTTCGGGTGTTTCAGCAAGTTTCATAGCTTCCTGAACCAAGCCATCCTTGGTTAAAAGTGGGTTGAACATCGTGGTGCGTTTTTCGTTGAGAGAAACGGTGTCGTAAGGGCCAGGTTCAATGGGAAGTAAATTACTCAAGGGCGAATCATTCCAGCCTTGATTGTTGTAACGTTTGCCACCGAGGATGATTAGCCCGCCACCTTCTTCGCAAAATTGTCTGATTCGTTCGGGGCCATCGGGGCCAAGTTTTTCCAAAGGAATGTCGCCAAGAATAATAACATCAAAGGCGAAAAGATCTTTTCTTGAAGTTGGTATTTCCTGAAGGAATGGGTCTTTCGAAGTTAGATCTGGGTCGCCTTCTAAAATCACAAATTTAGGATCAAGTGCTTTGCGGGGAGGTTTACCCTCGCCACCGGATGATGCGGTTTCGCGGGTTAAATTCATCAAGAGGAAGCGAAGATCCCATCTTGGAGATTTATCGATGACTAGGATTTTGATTTTACGATCAATGATTTTCACAGGACGGGTCAATGAATCTTCTGCAGAGGCGTTTGCTATGCCCGTTAATTTTGCAAAAACTTTCACTTCAGAGTTATCTTTGTTTAATCCGGTGAATGGCGGGCGAAACATCAGTGCATGCCGAATGTCTTCACCTGGTTTTGCAGGGATTGTGTCTTTTGCAACTTCAACGCCATCTAATGTTAATCGGAGCTCAACTTTGGCAGCGGGATTGTTATCAAGGTCGAATTTGGATAGCTTCCAGCGCACGGGGACGCCCAATAATTCGCCAGCCTGAACAATTTCAGGTAGAACAAAGTCGCGTAATTCAATGCTTGCTGGTTGGCTAAGGCCAAAGCCCACGAAGAAAATCGGAATGTTTTTTTCTCCTGCAAGCTTTGATATTTCGTTTAGGTTTGCAGTTGAATTAGTATCACGACCATCTGTGAAAATAATTAAGGATGCGGGTGGTTCAGTTGTGTTTGCAATGGCTTTTTCGATGGAATCTGCAAGTAGAGTTCTGGGCTGGTTTCCTTGCCAATCATCTAAGAAAGAATGGGTTGTTTCTTTTTCATTAATGCGTTTTAAATCATTCCCAAAGAGGTATTTTTTTAATGGGCCTTTTGATTCAAGAGCTTTTAAAAATCCATTTGGGTTGTCTGCAAGAATTGCTTTTGCCAACTCAAGCCTTGAGGGGTATTTTGCATCAATATTTAATGTGGGATCAGCTAGTGTTATTTTGCCAACAAGAGCTTCAGCCCTAGCAATGTCATCAGACTGAGTTCTGGAGTCTCTAGATTGCATGCTTAGGGAATCATCAAGAATAATAAGGTTGGGCGATGGGCGGGTGCCTTTTAATTTAAGATTGCAGGAGATTGGTTGAAAGAAAAGCATCGAGAATGCAAAGATTGCCGCAAAGCGACTGCAAAGTGCAAAGGTTTGAATTCTTGTGGGAAGCTTTATTTGTTCTGCCCGGTAGAGCCTGAAGGAAATAATAAAAAGCGTAACGCATGCCAGTACTGACAAAAATAATGCCAAATACATGGGCACAGTTTCAATTGAAACAATGCTCGCCCCACTTGGCGTATCAATTCCCAGAATATAACCAAGAAACTTGTTCATTCCCCTACCTTATAAAGGTTGCCCGCACCACCATGCGAAAAACATTTCAAAAACAAAAAAGAGAAGCAGTAAATACAACAGCAGGTTGGTAAGTTCGCCCGTGCTACCTGTTATTGAAGCTTCGCCAGTGTTATTTTGGTGCGATACATTTTTGCCAAGGATCTCATCGATTTCGCTCTCCTGCATAGGATTAAGCTCTGCACCCTCTTCGTTAGAAGCCTGCACTGCGATTAGGTTTTTGGTGTTGGTATTAGAATTTGAAGGTGGTGAGGTTTCTAATTTCCAAATACCTGCGTCAGGGGTGAGAAACTCGCCCCGGAAAACAACTTCGTCTACTGATTTTTCCATCGATGCAGCCAATGCTGTGCCAGTTGGCGAAACCCATTTGTATTTTTCGCCACCAATGAGATCTTGTGGTTGTAATCGCAGCGACATTTCTCTCGAAATTAATGGGTTTTTTGCGTCATTTAATGTGTCTAAAATTCGCGAGAGCAGAGTTTGAATGAATGGCACAAAGCTTGGTCTTAATGGCAGATCGCTGTAGGAAAGATCTGGCACCCAAGGCAGTAAAGTAATAAAACCAGCGCGAAGTTGTTTCATTTCTGCAAGTGGTTGGTTATCAGAAAAGTAGCCCAAAGCTGAGGTTTGGTAGTCTTTTGATGTTTCGAATGTTACTCTCTTACGGAATTCAGATTGATTAATGAGGTTTAAGGGTGCTGAACGAAAACGATTAAACCAGCCAACAGGCGGAAAGTTTTCTGTCGCAATAGTCGAAGGAACAAGGTTGGGGGTTGGATTAGTCGTAGGCAGAAACTTGCCAGCATTTTTGATGTTTGAATCAGAAACTGCCGCATAATTGCTACCTGCAAAATAGACCAGCGTGTTTCCCATCGAAACCCAAGTTTCAAGTTTTTCCATGAAACCATCACTTACGCTATCTGAACCCGCAAGCATAGGGTCCACCATGAAAACTATGTCGGTTTCATCCAGGGTATCTGGTGTAGCGCCCCTACCCGAAGTTACTTTTACTTCGATGCCAGAATTGGAAGAATCTGAGGAGCCTGATCTAAGTGCATGATAAAGGAAGAAAGTGTTATCTCGGTTTGTATCTATTTCAGATTTTGCACCCACGATTAATACTTGAAGCTTTTTTCTTGCAAGAACTATCTTTTCTTTTTGATTGTCTCTTGAGAATCGATCATTTCCTGCAACTGCTTTTACAATTTGATGACCATCTTCTGGAATTAGAAGATCAATGGTGATACTTCGTTCTTCGCCAGCATCTAGTTTTTCAATCACTGCCGATTCTGCAGTATCAAAGTCTGAGGCCAATCCAAGTGTTGTTTTAATACCAGTGGCGGGTTTGATACCCCGGTTGCGTACAGTTAAACCCCAAGTTTGTCGCTGATTTGCAAGAATAATGCCCGCGGTTGGTTGGAAATCCAATATCTGAATATTACTATCAACATCGGAACCATGACGAATCATGTGGATGGAAATGGACGATGGCATGTTTTGCACTAGGGTTTTAAAAGAGCTTGATTCATTCTGCCAGCCTGGTCTTTGCATATCAGAAAAGAAGAATATTTTTCTTTGGCTGAAGGATGAAGTTTTTAAGAGATCGATAGCGTTGGCAAAACCTTGGTAGAAATTACTGCTTCGATCTGTTGGTTTAATTTGCAAAAGGGCAGAAGCAATTGCATCGGATTCGTTGGAGTTGTTGTAGCTTAATTCTACTGTATGGTCGGTGAGACTGATGATGCGGGCTTTTGATCCCGTGGGCAAATTTCCTAAAAGTTGCTTTGCAGAAGTAAGGGCCATATCCAATCGTGAAGTTTGGCCTTCTAATGTGGACATACTTTGGGAATTATCGATTAAAATTACGGCATCGACGGGGCCACTGCCAAAAAGGGATAGTGTGGAAGGCCTAGCTAAAGCAAGCGCAGCAAGAATTAAAATTGCCATGCGAATTAGAAGTAGGATCAAATCGCGGAGCCTGATTTTCTTGCTAGTTTCCTTGAGGCTTTTACGGAGAAATTCCATGGGCGCCCAGCGAACAACAGTTGGCTTGCTTTTGCGTAATAAATGCAAAGCAACAGGTATTCCTGCGGTTAAAGCACCAAAAAGCATCCATGGAACCAGAAAATGCATAGTCAACCTTTATTGAATTTTTGCAACTCGTTTTTTCATAAGTCTAAGGGCAAGCATCTTAAGTAATTCATCTTCAGGTGGTTTGTCTGACCTAATTAGTAAGTGGGTTGCCTGAAGTCTGGTACATGAAAGATCAATTTCATCGAGCCAAGTTTTGATTTCTTTTTGATACGCAGTGCGAAGTAATTGTGGTCTGGTTACAAGCGAGCCGCTACTTTCCAAATCTTCAAATAAGATTTGCCCTTCCATGGGGAAATCGATTTCATCGCTATGTAAAACCTGAACCAACAAAAGATCATGGCCCCTGGCTCGGATCTCGAAAATCTCTTTGAGTAACAAGGGCCAAGGTTCAAGGAAATCGCTGATAACAATGACCATCCCCTTGCGTATTTGTCTTTCGGAAATTTGTCTTAATGCAGTGGATAAAAGAGGTGGGGTATTTTCTTGTTCTCTTTCAGGGCCTGGCACAAGAGCGGTAATCTGATTAAGAAGAATTTTTAAGCGGTTGGATTTTGTGCTGGGGGTGAATGAAAGTAAACGCTCGGGATATGCAGGGTTATCAACTGTTTTAAGCCCAACCGCATCGCCCTGACTAGCAGCAATCTGGCAAAGCACTGTTGCAAGTAACTGAGCCATTTCGTGCTTGGATTTTCCTGCAGCGCCGTAACTCATCGAGCCTGATAAATCTAGAAGAACATGGGCTGTGTAATTGGTTTCCTGCTCATATTGCTTGACGATGTATTTTTCGGTTCGAGCATAGCCACGCCAATCGATATGTCGAAGATCATCGCCTGGAACATATTCACGATGCTGGGCAAACTCAACCGAGAAGCCTCGGGTGGGGCTTTTCTGGTCGCCAACTCGCAGGCCTTCTACTAGCGTAAGAGCGCGAAGGCCAAGGTACTTGGCTTGCTCTAGAAGTTTTGCCTGATTATGTGCTGGAATTTCGTTCATTCGTGTTTAGCTATTGGTTGACAATTTTAGTTTAGATCGTACTTCTGCCAGAATTTTTCTGGTCAGATCATCCGGTGCAATTCCGTCTGCTTGTGCAGTAAAAGAAGGAAGCAGCCTGTGCCTGAGTACTGGGTAAGCTACGGTTTCAATATCTTCGATGGTAACATGAGGTCTGCCATGTAGTGCGGCTCGTGCTCTGCCAGCAAGAACCAAACTGATGCTAGCTCTTGGGCCAGCGCCCCATTGAATCCATTTTGAAGCAAAAGATGCAGCTTCTTCGGTGTTTGGTCTGGTAGCACGGGTTATTTTTCTTGCAAATTCAAGCGCGGTATCTGAAACAAGTATTTGCTTGGTGATCTTTTGCAATTGTTCAATTTCATTGCCATCAAGAACCGTGTTAATTGTTTCTGCATCCAAGGCGCTTCTGCGCATGATTTCGTCTTCTTCGGTATCGGTGGGATAACCCACTTGGATTAAAAACAAGAATCGATCGAGTTGGGCCTCTGGAAGGGGGTAAGTACCTTCTTGTTCAATGGGGTTTTGGGTTGCAAGTACAAAGAAAGGTGAAGGCAGAGTGTGATCTGCACCGCCCACGGTTACTTTTCTTTCTTGCATTGCTTCTAAAAGAGCAGCTTGGGTTTTTGGTGGTGTGCGGTTAATTTCATCTGCGAGAACTAAGTTTGAAAAAATAGGCCCTTGAAGAAATTTGAAAGCGCGCTGCCTAGTTACAGGGTCGTCCTGAATAACTTCGGTTCCAGTTATATCTGAAGGCATCAGGTCGGGGGTGAATTGAATTCGTTTGAATCCTAGGTGCAAAGCTTTTGCAAGAGTGGAAACCATCAAGGTTTTTGCCAACCCGGGCACGCCAACAAGCAGGGCATGACCTTTGGCAAGAATTGCGAGCAACAGTTGTTCAATAACTGCATCCTGCCCAACAACAATCTTGGCAACTTCTTTGCGAAGAGTCGTGCATTTGGCGCCAAAGCGTTCCAATGCTGCAAAATCAACTTGATTATTATGGCTCATTGCTCATCATCTCGGTTTGTGAATTTCAAAACACACGCATGGAAGGAACACCCATTTCATGGCAGGAAAAACCATGGTAGCAATGGCATTTAGAAGGTAAAGCTAAAAGTTATTAAAGTGGTCGTTTTTTTGTGAAATTCGATAGTCCAAGCTAATCTTAGCTTGTTTGCTCATGTTTAATAATACTTTTTTATTCACCTTTTAATGTTATTTGGCTACATTACCAGTGAGGTGCCTAAGCGCATCTTCAATTTTCGGATAACGGAACTCGAATTTATGATCGAATAATTTCTTTGGATCAACTCTGGTGCTACTTAGCAATAAATCTTGGGCTTTCTGGCCCATGAATAATTTTAAAAGAGATGAAGGCACGGGTAGGAATGCTTTTTGATTAAATACTTTTTCAAGTGCGCAGATGAATTCGTTATTAGTTACGGGGTTGGGAGCTACAAAATTAACTGGCCCACACACTTTTTCGTTTTGCATGCAAAATCGTATTGCCCCCAATAAATCATCCATTGCAATCCAACTCATGTAAGCAGAAGAGGCTTTTCCCCAGTATGCCCCCATACGCATTTTAAACGGGATTAAAAGTTCTTTTAACGCTCCACCCGCAGGGCTTAAAACTATACCAAAGCGCATATTTACAACTCTGATTCCAGATTTTGTCGCGCTTTCGGTTGCGCCTTCCCATTCCTCTGCCACTTCGGTGAGGAAGCCTTTGCCATGGGCGGAGTTTTCGTCAAGGAGTTCATCTTTTCGGTCGCCATAGATGCCTGTTCCTGAGGCGCAGAGCAAAACCTTGGGCGGATTCTTCAAACCGGAAAGAACTTTGCTTAACGAAGTTGTGCTAAGAACCCTACTGTCGCGAATGCGCTTTTTTTTTGCATTTGTCCACAGTCCCCCTGCAATGCTTTCGCCTGCCAGATGAATTACAGCGTCTGCATTTTCAAAAATTTCTGGAGAGGGATCTCCTAGATTCGGATCCCACGATGCGCTGTTCTTGGTGTTATCTTTTTTGCGGCCTACTTTGCTAACGGAAAGTCCGATTGAATCAAGATAAGCGCAGAGATTGGTTCCAACGAATCCTGATGCGCCAATGACAACCACTTTTTTAATTGGACTTTCTTTTGCCACAATGGAATCGACAAGGTCTGCGCGCATAATTGCATGGCGATAGCGGAACATTTTCTGAAGTTTTTGTTTGATCATAGCTCCACCAAAAATTTCGCCAAGGATTCCCATGGGGAGTTTGTATTCAATGTGGTCCGTGAGTGTGGAGCTGTTCGGGGTCAGTGGTGAAACGAGATGTTCGTGCTGCCAAAATGCAAAAGGGCCTGTAATCTGGAAGTCGGTGAACGATCTGCCTTCGGTGTATTCCGTATGTTCAGCAATCCATCGTTTCCAGATGGGCCAGATTCTGACATCGATTATAGTTCGGGCGCCTTTTTCAATGCCCTTGCTTCGCTCTATGATTCGAACTTCATCCCAAGGCGGTGACAGCCTTTCAAATGCAGATTTGTTTTTATGCCAGTCAAAAACTTCTTTTGATGAGAAGGGGAACTCAGAACAAAACTCGAAAATATTTTTATTCATTGTATTGTCTGCCTACATGGGATTAAGAAGTTAAGGTGTAATTGACGTTGGTTGATTTGGCTTAAGTTTGGGCTTAGTATTTTGGCCCGATAATTTTCTAAATTACTTCTATGATAATCCAGCATTATGAAAAGCACATTCGATATTTTTGTAAAAGTGCTCGCAAGTATATTGCCGTAAATACCTGCAATAAGAAAAGATTGGGTTACTGGGTTAATCATTAGGGTTCTGCTCAATGGCGTAAAAGATATCGCCTGCCATAACTATCAAGGGGTGGGAAAAAATCATCCAGCAGTCGGCATTGGTTGTACCCATGAACAGGATATCATCTTTGTTTTTAGAGGGGACTGGGTTTTTGCAAATGATAATGTGGGTATGGGGTTTCAATTCTGGTAGATGAATCTTTTCTATTTTTCGCTGCTCTGAAAAAGCGTATTTGAAGAATGGTTCGTGGTACAGTTTCAATTGTGCAATCTCTTTAGGGTTCAAAATTAATCAGGTCTTAATCTTATTATAGTCGAAACAAATCTCATCAATCATTCATCTTTAAGGAAGTTTTTAAATTGCTTGTTAGGTGGCAATAATTGTTTCGTCAATGATTGCAGCACTCCTGATTTTTACTTCCTACTTCAGGGCTAATAAATTTTAATGCATCCACTTTTGTGGCTGCAAGATAGTCGTAAACCCATTTACCTTTTGGGAGGATAATCTCATGGCCTTTAATATCAAAAGTATTTTCAAGGTTCGTGATTCAAAGAGAAACCGTAAGCCTGTTTCTCCTTTTTTAGAATTACTTGAGGAAAGATTAGAGTGTGCAACTCGAGTGTGGGATGGAAGTGAAATCCCTAATGGCACTGATGGTCCACCTCCTGCTTTTGGGGACCCTACATTTAGTTCATTTCTAAATAATTTAGCTAGTAACTGGGCCCCTTCGGGTGGGCAACCTGGACTGCCCCAAAATGGTGATAGCTTACTTTTTCCCAACCTTGTAAATAGTAATCCTTCAGTTCTGGCAACACCTTTTGCGGGTGTATTTGGAAACTTAACTCGCCCTGATCCTAATGGCGGAGCCTTGCCCATCCCGATTTCTGTTAATGTTATCAATGACCTTTCCCGTGATTCGAATGGTAACATGGCGTCCTACCTTCCCGGAGGTGTCCAGTCGCTTGATTTTGTAAACAGTATCGATTTGTTTGGCTCCGGATATTACATCTTTGCTAGGGATTACCCTCAGTTTGGTCCTGCTACTGCAACGACTTCTCCCGGGCCTGTTCTCGGGTTTTATCCAACTGGCGGCGCATCTGCTAATCCGTTGAATGTTCAAACTCAAATCAATGCAGTTTACTCAGGTTCATCTGCATTGTTCCCAGATAACAATAATGCTAACTGGGTTTATATGCCTGTTAAAATAGGTCAGAGCAATTCTGATTTTGTTTTTAATGTTGCTAATGAAGGGTCTTGGCTGGTTTTTTCGAATCGTATTAATGGCGAAATTGAAGCTAACTACACCAGTATTTCCGATTTGAATAATAATAAAATAATCAAGCGCGGTTCTGGTGTTCTTGTATTCGATGGCAAGAATTCCTACCAAGGTGTTACTTCGGTTGAAAATGGTGTCCTGGTTGTTTCCAACGATCAAGGGTTGGGTAGTTCCGCAGTGAATGCCAATGTTGAGGTCAATGGCGGCACCTTGCGTTTGAGTTCCTCAGATTATTCTCAGAATGCAATTGGGAACATTTACAATGGAGGTGCGCAAATTGCTAATCGCAATCTTATTCTTTTTGGTGGAGATGGTTTTGTTCCAACTCTTGGGACACCGGGAATCAATATTGGAATTCCCCAAGGTTCTTTAGATGGCATGACCGGTTTATCTTCAGTTCCAAATCAGTGGAATGGTACTGTTACTTTGGTTGCAAATCCTTCTGCTACTCAGACCCCTGGTGCACCTAATCCCAATGGTGACGCAAGCGTTGGCCAGCAGTTTGGAAGCACGATGGAACTTAATGGCGCAATTGGGGGTTCTGCAGGGTTAAGAAAATGGGGATTGGGCACTGTAGAGCTTACTCAAGCGAATACCTTTACCGGTGATATCACCATTTTTAATGGTTTTTTAAATGCTCAAAATGATTTGGCATTGGGTACTCTGCCACAAAGTTCGTCCTTAAAACAAGTACTTGTCAGTCAGGTTCCTGCAAGCTTATTGGATCCTAATATTCCAACGCCCCAGTTTGGTGCTTTCACTATTGGTGATTCTAATGTGGGTGGGCAGTCTTATGTTTTTGGCTCGGGTTACCAGTTGGTGATTCAGGGGGGTAATGGGCCTGACCAAAATCCCGGTATACCTTTTACTAATTCCCAAAGGTTAGAAGGCCTTGGGGCTTTTCAGATTATATCGCCCTCCAGTAATCCAAACTCTGCGGACTGGCAGGGGAATGTGGTTATTCAGGATGATGCTTCAATAGGTGGTACACCTGGGGGGACGCTAAAAATATCTGGTGATGTCTCCCTTTCTGCTGCTGATACTTTAGAAAAAAGGGGATCGAATACTTTAACATTGTCCGCAACGAATTCTAATTTGCTTGGGAAAGTATTGGTAAGTTCCGGTAATTTGAACCTCACCAATAGTGATTCTATTGTAAATGCCAGTTCAATTACTGTTACTCAAACTTCGGCCTCGCCTCCGGGGCTTTCTGGTGCGGGATCTCTTCAGATTGAAGGCACTGGACTTAATTTTACAAATAATATCACGGTAGGTAGTACTGGTTTTACTGGTCTGGGTGGCTTGCAAAGCATCGGCGTTAATTCTTGGTCAGGTGCTATTACCATCGATCAAACTTCCTCTTTTGGGGCTGCAGCAGGCAGCGAGTTGCAGATATTAGGCAACATCACTCAGTCTGCGAACGCAACAACTTTGAATTCGCAGTTGATTAAAATAGGTGCTGGTACGGTTAAAATTAATGGCCCTACCACACTCACCCTTCCTGTTTCTGTGCAAGAAGGCACTTTGCTTTTGCAGAATTCTAACTCGCTTGGCTCTACTTCAGCCGGCGCTATTACTGTCTCAACCTCGGGCGCTTCCGGCCCAGCTACTCTTGCCTTGCAGGGTAACATTGCAATCTCAAACAGATCTCTAAACCTTGATGGTAATGGTGTTGGTAATCAGGGTGCACTTCGTAGTGTCTCTGGTGATAACTCTTGGGCTGGAAACATTACTCTAGCTGGTACTTCGCTTAGTGCGGGCATTGGCGTTGATGTAGGTACACTTGCTGTTTCCGGAAAAATCGATGGTGGTTCAACTACTCTTCGAAAAGAAGGTGCTGGCACCCTTTTAATTACGGGTTCGAATAATTCGCAATCCGCAACGGTTATTAATGGCGGTACCCTAATTCAGATTGGCTCTGACAATGTTCCAGTAACTGTTCAAAATTCTTCAACACTCATGGGGTCTGGTAAAACAGGTTCTCTTACAGTAAATACAGGCCAAACAGCCTTTTTGGCACCAGGGCTCGCTACTAATGCTACTTCGGTTCTATCCACTGGTTCTTTAAATATTCAAAGTAATGCAGCGATTCTTTCCATTGATCTAAACGGGTTGGGCGCATCTTCCCCCGTAGCTGGTTCAGACTATGATCAGTTTAAAGTTCAAGGGAATGTTTCTCTTTCAGGTAGCCCCGTACTTAATCTCTCACTCAACTTTTCCCCTAATGTTATCGGAACTAAATACACCATTATCAATAACGATGGTGCTGATGCTGTTGTAGGTACTTTCGCGGGCCTTGCTGAAGGGTCGCTCGTTACCTCCAATAATTTTTCCTACAGGATCTCATACGTAGGTGGCGATGGTAATGATGTTACTTTGACTGCTGTGGGGGTTGTTACCACCACCACGATTTCTTCTTCGGATATTGATAACGCTTCGATCTATGGCCAAGCCATCACCTACACCGCATCGGTAAATGGTTTGGGTGGCTCTATATCAGCAGGAACCGTTCAATTCTTTGATAATGGTTCTGCGCTTGGATCTTCGGTTGCTGTTGTGGGTGGAAGTGCAAGTGTCAATGTTTCCACTTTAAGTGTTGCTAATTCGCCACATGTTATCACTGCCTCTTATACTGGCGTAGGGGTTATTGCTTCCAGTAATTCTACCAATTCGATTATTCATGCTGTCACTCGGGCCTCAACTTCAGTTACGGTTTCGAGCCCAGTGGCTGTTTACGGAACTGATTTGCCTTTGACTTTTACTGCGTTAGTAACTCCGCAGTTTTCAGGTGGGTCTGCCACAGGGCAGGTCTTATTTGAAATTGATGGTGTTCTTCAACCGCTGCAAACCATTAATACCGCATCCACAAATATTGCCACTGGCGCAAGGGTTGCAACTTATACAACATCGTTTTCTACGACAGGAACCCATCTCATTCGGGCTCAATTCATCGGAGATTCCAATTTCCTAGCATCTTCTTTTTCAACTGCGTATTCTCAGTCCATTCTTACCACGCATGCTACTTCTTCCCAGATTGTTTCTTCCCAAAATCCTGCCAGCAGGTTCTCGCCCATCACCTTCACCACCACGGTTGAATCAGTCAATCCTGCTGATGGAGTCCCCATCGGGAATGTGGTTTTCCTGGATAATGGTGTTGCTATTAGTGGTGAGATTCCTTTGGTCAACGGGGTGGCATCTTTTCAAACTAGTAGTTTGCCGGGGGGTAGGAGGAATATCACTGCCCAATACCTGGGCGCTCCAGATGTTTCCAACACCTTCTTTTATTCCACTGCGACTGCCAGCCTTGTTCAATCGGTTGGGGCTGCCAATAATCTAATCATCGTAGGAGCAAATGCAGGGGGTGGACCTCAGGTTAATGTTTACAACAAGATCGCCAATACGGAGGTCAGCTTTTTTGCATTTGACACTGCGTTTCGTGGCGGAGTTCGTGTTGCAGGTGGCGATATCAATGCGGATGGTATCGAAGATATCGTTGTTGCAGCAGGCCCGGGTGGCGGCCCAAATGTTAAAGTTTATAGCGGCGTTGACTATTCTGAAATCCGCAACTTCTTTGCATACGCTCCGCAGTTCTCCAGTGGTATTTTCGTCGCTTGTGGCGATGTAAATGGTGATGGCTATGCAGATATTATCACAGGTGCAGGGGCAGGGGGCGGTCCTCATGTTCAGGTTTTTAGTGGCTTGAATAACTCGATTATTGCAAGTTATTTTGCTTATAGCACCGCTTTTACTGGTGGTATCTCGGTTGCTTCTGGTGATCTTAATGCCGATGGTTATTCTGATGTAATCACCGGCGCAGGGGCAGGGGGCGGGCCTCATGTTTTAGGGCTTAGTGGTCAGGCCCTTATCGTAGGTCAGCAAGTTGCTTTGGCTAATTTCTTTGCTTTTGATCCAGGTGTTACCAGAGGTATTTTTGTTGCTTCGGGTGATTTTGATAATAATGGTTCTGCGGATATCATGGTTGCTGCTGGTCCGGGTGGCGGACCTCATGTTAAAGTTTTTAACTCCTTTGGCACCGCAACTCTCGATTCTTTCTTTGCCTACCCTGTGGAATTCTCTGGTGGTGTTACGGTTGGCGCTGTAGATGTTAATGGTAATGGAACCCTTGATGTAATTACCGCGCCCTATACTAATGCCCCATCGGAAATCAAAGTTTTTGATCACCTATTTGGGGCAATTGACGATTTCTTTGCTTTCCCTGTTGGCTTTACTGGTGGCGCCTTTGTTGGTTAAAATCAACTTTATTTTGCTTTGATTCTCTTGATTCTTCTATCTCAATCCTTCATGATGTGAAAGTTCACAATCATTATTCAGAAGGATTGAGCCATGAAGACTCGTTTGCTAATTTGCTTAGTAATTTTTGTTTGCTTTGGTGCTTCTTTTGCAAAGGCAGAAGAATGGCCACAGTGGCTTGGGCCGACAAGAAACTCTGTCTGGAATGAAAAAGGAATTATCAGGCAGTTCCCCAAAGATGGGCCCAAAGTACTTTGGAAGAGCAAAGTATCGGGCGGATTTTCTGGCCCCGCTGTTGCAGGCAATAAAGTTTTTGTCCCAGACTTTGTCGTTAAATCTGGCGATAGCACCAACGATTTTAACAAGCGTGATGAACGCTCAGGCAATGAAAGGCTTCTTTGTTTTGATGCCAAATCTGGTGATCTTCTTTGGAAATATGAATACCCTGTCGTTTATAAAATCTCTTATGCCTCCGGCCCACGGGTGACCCCTTCCGTTGTTGATGGCAAAGTTTATGGCTTGGGCGCTGAAGGCAATTTCTTCTGCCTAGATGTTAATACTGGTAAGCCTATTTGGACCAAAGATTTCAAGAAAGATTATAGTGCGCCCACCCCTCTTTGGGGCTTTTGTGGCCATCCATTAATTAAAGGTGATTTGGTTTATTGTCTCGTTGGTGGCGAAGGTAGTGTTGCTGTCGCCTTCAATAAAGATACAGGCAAAGAAGTTTGGAAGGCGCTATCTGCATCTGAATTGGGTTACTGCCCACCCACCCTGATCAATGCGGCGGGTGTTGACCAACTTTTAATCTGGGATGCGGACAAACTTAACAGTCTTGAACTTGCCTCTGGTAAGGTTTATTGGTCGCTTCCTTTGAAGCCTAATTATGGAATGTCAGTTTCTGCCCCGGTCAAAGATGGCGACTTACTTTACGCAGGTGGGATTGGCAGCATTGGTGCTGGGTTCAAGCTTTCTTCCGATAAACCTGGTGCCTCCATACTTTGGCAGGGTACTCGTGAATCTGCTCTTTACCCCTGTAATAGCACGCCTTTTGCAGATAATGGTGTTGTTTATGGCACGGATTGCCATCAAGGTTGGCTTGGTGCTTTCAAGATGCTATCAGGCGAAAGGCTTTGGACTGATTTCAAGCCTACCACTGGCAAGCGAACTACTCATGGCACAGCTTTTTTGGTAAAAAATTACGATCATTTTTATCTTGCTTCCGAGACTGGGGATTTGATTTGCGCTAAGGTTTCTCCCAAAGGTTATGAAGAAATCAGCAGGGCGAATCTTCTAAAACCTACCAACGCAGCTTTCAATCGTGATGTGCTTTGGTCGCATCCTGCATTCGCAAACAAGTGCATTTATTGGCGCAATGATGCAGAGCTTATTTGTGTTTCCCTTGCTGAATAGTGATGTTTCATTCTAGGTTGATTGCATCCTTTACCAGGTGTAATTTCCCTGTGTGATTCTTAGCAGCATAAGAATGGGGCTAAGGAACCCTGTTGTATCGAATGCTTGGTAGTAATTCACGGGGTAGGGTTGAATCATCACAGGTGGATAGGGCTGAATCACCACAGGGTAGGTTAGGTTTTCGTTGGGTACTGTAATGATAGAAAACCTATTATTGAATCGATCATAGCAACTGATGTAGGTGTAATTTCCGTAATTGTATCCCCGAAAATAGCGGTTGTTATTTACCCATGAATAACCGTTGTAATTGTTGATACGGCCTTGATTATTAACAAGGGGCTGAGGGTATTTCCTTGTGTGCTCATAAAAATCTCTGACCGTTTGTTGATGATAATAATTCTGATTATTAGGTATATTTCTTCGGTTGTTGCTATCTGAGTAAGTTGTATACCGGGGTGGAGCTTCTTGAATTGGTGCTTTAGTCGCCCCGGTTGGAGGGAGTGGTTTTTTATCTGAAACTATTGGCCTGCGAAGAGGCACGGGTGTAGGTGTTGGCTTAACGACTTCGGGAATAGAAACCGGCGGATCATTGGGCTTTTTAGGAAGGGGCGTTGGCTTAGGCTTAACCACTTCAGGAATAGATATTGGTGGGTTGGCTGGTTTTGTAGGAATTGGCATAGGCTTAGGTTTTACAACTTCAGGAATAGAGACGGGTGGGTTGGCTGGTTTTGCAGGAACGGGTACGGGTATGGGCTTAGGCTTAACGACTTCGGGAATAGATACTGGTGGGTTGGCTGGTTTTGCAGGAACGGATATGGGTTTAGGCTTAACAACTTCGGGAATAGAGACTGGTGGGTTGGCTGGTTTTGCAGGAACGGGTATGGGTTTAGGCTTAACCACTTCGGGAATAGATACTGGTGGGTTGACTGGTTTTGCAGGAACGGGTAGGGGGGTTGGTTTAACGACTTCGGGGGTGGAAACCGGTGGATTATTGGGCTTTTCCTTAGCAGGGATTGGTTTGCTTGGTTTAGATCCTTCTGAAATCGGCGGGCGATTTTTAGTAGGCGCCCCTGCTGAATTTCTAGGGTTAGGTTGTGCTGATGTAGGCTTTTTTGGGGTGTTTGAATCTGCTGAAATCTCGGTTGTAATTAAAAAAATGATCGCAAGTGATTGAACTAAAACCTTAAAGTCAAGATTCGCTCTTTTGCGTATGTTCATTGAATTTACCCCTTAATTTATGCTTGCTAATTGCACTTCTGCATGAGTAATTCACTTTTTGATAATTCTTGCATTCAGAACCGAAAAGAATTCCGACTTTTTATTTGGGAAGGCGTTGCGAAGTGCAGGGCAATCGATAGTTCGCATTCAGTTTGTTGAAAAATGTTGTAGGGGAATTAGCTGACCTTCTCTTCTTAATCAGGGCCATTGGTTTACTTTGAGGTTCTTAATATCCAACTTCATTCGTTAATTAAATTAGGGGATTCAAGTTATCTTTGTTGACATTCATCACTAAATTAACGATCTTTAGTGGTATTAATAATTCTAAAGAGAGTTTTATGAATCCCTCCAAAAATTCTAGCCGTGTTGGTTTTACACTCATCGAACTCTTGGTTGTAATAGCAATCATAGCTATTCTTATTGGGTTACTTTTGCCTGCGGTTCAAAAAGTCCGCGAAGCTGCGGCTCGTATGAAATGTCAGAATAACTTGAAGCAAATTGGTTTGGCCCTTCATAACTATCATGAAACCGGAGGCGCTCTTCCCAAAGGTGGTACGCAGTCTCCGGCTGGTGGCTATGGTCATTCAATGTGGATATTACTCCTGCCATTTCTTGAACAAGATAATTTGTATAAACAGTTGGATCTTACCGGAACTACTAATGGTAACACCGGCTTGGTTTATACAGGCAGGAATGTCGCAAATGGTGCAGTTCTTAGTGATAAAGTAATATCAACCTTACTTTGCCCATCATCCCCCTTGCCTAAGTTTGTGCTTGTTGGTTCAACTCCTGGCCAAGGTGTAATGTCGGCCACATACACTGGCATTTCTGGGGCGGTTGATCACTCTTCCATGCTTGATCGAGATGGCGAAACGTATGCGCATAATGGTAAGGGGAAAATTTCCATGGGCGGAGCACTTATTTCCCATGCCAATAAAAAACTGACAGACATAAAAGATGGCACATCCTCGACCATTGGTGTTGCGGAACAGTCCGACTTTTGCGTCGATGTCAATAAGGCTAAAATTGATTGCAGAAGTGATTTTGGCCATAGTTTGGCTATGGGGCCGGGGCCTGCTGTAGAAAATCGGCACTGGAACCTTACATCAGTAAGGTATAAAATTAATGATAAAACTTGGGAAAACAAAGGGGTGAGTGAGGTTTTTTATGGTCAGAATCGCCCCTTGCAATCTGCTCATACCGGTGGGATTAATGCGGTTTTTATGGACGGTGGTGTTCGCTTTCTTACTGATGCTCTCTCCCTTCAGACTCTTTATAATTTGTCGAATATTGATGATGGTAAAATTAGCACTGATTACTAATGCTCGGCTGGAGTTTCACATGTATCGCCTCTTTGTAGCAATTTTTTTACTCATGGTTTCTGGCTGCGCTTCAGAAGAACCCCGTGGAACTGTCACCGGAAAAGTTTTGATTAATGGTGTTCCTCTCTCCGAGGGCACCATTTATTTTGAAAACCAGACTAAAGGGGTCGCACTCACCGGGCAAATCAAACCGGATGGTTCTTTTAAATTGGCATCCCATCAAGGTGCGGGCCTTGTTGTTGGTTCTTATCAGGTTGCGATTTCTCCTGAAGCGATGCTTATGTCTGCGGATGAAATTCCTCTTGTTGGGAAAAATCCAAGAAAACCAAACGATGTGAAAAAGTCTCCCTTGCCTGAAAAGTATTACATAACCTCAACGAGTGAACTCAGCGCTGAAATCAAAGAAGGTGCTAACCCTCCGATTGTTTTTGATCTCAAAAAGTAACGCTAATCATATTTAGTAGATAGTTTTTTTTAGGATACTTTCTGCAGCAGTTATTCCTGACAAAAATGCACCTTCAAACCGTCCGCCATTCACCCAGTCACCACAAATTGTTAACCCAATTGATTCATCATGCAGATCTCTCGGATTTATAAAACTGCCTCCGATGCTGTATCTCCAGCGGTGGGCTGTTTTATAAAATTGGGCTGGCAGGTTTTCACCGCTGGCGCATGTAAAAGATTCTAAAAGCAGGCGAATTACTGACTCTGGGGAATCTTCCAGATGCTTGGCTGACCATTCGGCATTTGCATGAAGCACCCAGCAATCTTTTGTTGCATCACGACCAGGCTTCGAACTATTTCTTGCAACCCATGAGATCGCTGAATCATGGATGAAGGCCCCATCCCAAGGCACATCTAATTTCTTTTCAAATCCTACAAGCACTGCCCAGCAGGGCGCCATCGGAGTTGAGGAGGCAATTTTTCCAACAGGGTGGTTAGCAAGTAATTCCGCAGTTTGTGGTGCAG
The DNA here is from genome assembly GCA_945897965.1 of Candidatus Kuenenia stuttgartensis. Classification (GTDB taxonomy): domain Bacteria; phylum Planctomycetota; class Planctomycetia; order Gemmatales; family Gemmataceae; genus UBA969. Next base: position 71,860 of record CAMDHK010000002.1, read on the forward strand.
GTAATGCAACGACCAAATGATCAAAACCGTTGTATGCAACCTCGGCTTCATCCAAAAGAGTCCATTGGTTTGATGAAGGGTTAACTTCGATGATTTTCGTTTCTTTCTTGATCTCTAAATTTTTTACAAGATCTGCAGCCATCGCGGTCATACCGGGGGTTCCCACATATCTCGGAATGATTTCTGTGCCTGTAATTTCTTTATTGTTAAGTTTTACAATTCTGCCTTTCCATTCTGAAACTACTCCCAAGTTTTTCCAAGTATTTACAAAGCTTTGCAGGATGGGGTTGCGTACCGTGAAATATTGGGCCCCGTGATCGAAGGATAAATTGGGTTCTACACGACGGGTTGAAGTTCTTCCTCCAGCACCTTTACTTTTTTCAAATACAGTTGCATGTATGTCTTTTTCTGCAAGGTGGTTCGCACAGCTTAGCCCTGCGATTCCTGCACCAATGATTGCGACTTTTGGTTTTAACGATGCCATTGCTGCTCTCGATGAATTTTAATAACTGCTAAACTTTAGCCCTAACGCCAGTTTAGCGGATTTGAAGTTCCCAATTTCATAAATAGTCTTGTATTGCATGCAGATATTATCCAGAACATTAATTTTGTCCGCTCCAGCAGGAAATAATTCTTGGAAATTATTTCCTGCTGCTATGATGGTAAGAGATTTCTTTGGTGCTATTATTCATTCTTTCTTATCGAAGATCTGAGGGATTTATGGCTTGGAATCTTGATGATGATGGTAAATTTAAAAACCCAATCAGCGGCCATAGTGCCACCACTTTTTTTCTTCGAAGATCCATTGCGATAATCCGTGAAATTACAGGCATGGAATTAGATTACCCTGAATTTGGTATAAGCTGTTTAAACACTACGGGGATTATTGCGCAGCATTGGGATTTTATACCTTCTGCCAAATCTAACCCTGATACGGTAATAAACCTTTGCGTGGTGATGGGAATCATGGAGTGGGTTGATTCAACACGCAAACATCGACCCGCGGGCGTTCCGGTTACCAACCCAATTAATCGGAAAAAAGCTGAAGATTTGTTTCCTTTGGTTATGCAACTTGTTTACGAATTATTTCCTTTATTTAAGCAATTTTCTGAAGCTCAGTCTTTTGTGGAAGGCTCGTTTAATCATGCAATTCGCTATGTGGAAGAATTAGATCTTCAATGGAAAAGGGGATTTCGTGAGAAAATGGTTTGCCTTTTGACACTTTACCCCAGCATCAGGCAATGGACATTGAACGATAAAGTTATGGGAAAGATTGCAAGCGAACTAAATCAACTTAGTGAAAAACCAAAAAACTAATCTTATTAATCTTCGCTGTTTTATGCATCTATGGGTTGCGTATTTATACCAACGATATTAAGGTAGACGATATGGATATCAATGTCTAAATTGTTGGTGTTAATTGAATTTAGTTTAGTATTTAAGCTTTTTGACTTACTTCTGAATTTTCTTACCCATTCAAAAGGCACAAAAACTTGGTTAATCACACATCCCTTTTTTCGCGCTTTGCCAAATGGACATCGTCTGCAGCGGGGCATCCAATTACTTTTACATCTGCTGTATCAATTATTTTGCTTTGGGCTTTAACTGGATCGTTTTTCAATTTTAGTGATACTTGGCAACTTGTGATTAATACTGGCACGACCATTGTTACATTCTTAGTTGTTTTTCTTGTACAAAACACTCAAAACCGCGACAGCGCTGCGATCCAACTAAAGCTTGATGAGTTGATTCGAGCAATGAATGGCGCCCATAATTCTTTTCTCGATATCGAAAATATGACCGAACAGCATATTAGGCAGATCAAGGAGCGCTTCGAAAAACTGGCGGAAAACGCGAGAGAAGATTTAAGAGATGGCCTAAAAGATATTGGTACCCCGGAAGTCGATGTTAATTAATGACCTATTGTTTGTGCTTTTTGTGTAAATAATTCCCATCATAATTAGTATTTATTGAGATCTTTATTTAGTTAGTACGGCTAAGGTACTGAGGGCCAAGGCATTTTTACCAACTCTGAAATTGCGTTTTTTATGTTCATTTCTTGAGTCAGCAACCAAGTAAGGTTACAAAGCAAGGTTCAATTTTTGAATCCAAGGCTTCATTTATTTCATTTTCAGCTGAGTATTTTTAGATTTCTTAGGGTTTTTTGGTCAGGTCGATTGGCTACTCAGCACCGGTTTTTTAGCTCTAAACCTTAGAGAAACTATGCCTCGGCAAAGAATTATCGAAATGTTAAGCAAATATAAACAGGGTCATTTTTGAGTAATTGGGTTTTCTGGTGTACTTGGGGTAATTTTGGTTTTAGGTCTTTTCTGACGAAAAAAGATTAGTTTTTAAGTTTAACGGTCTTAAAATCCCTGGGTGTTACATTAAATAGGGCAGGACTTTTTGCAAGTCCTTCTCTTTTTAACTGTTCTTTTGTACACAATTTTGTTTGAAAAGTTTGGTTTTTTTCTGTTTTTGATCATTTTTGACACCTTTATTTGCCAATCCTCAAAAATTAACCTGCTTTCTAGAAACCTTTTGATTATTCCCTTATTTTGCGAGGTAAGGTTGTCTTTAAATCTTTCAATTTTTTGTGATCTTTTTCATGTGCCCATGCGTAAAGGTTTGGTTAGGGGTTTAAGATTTTTTAGACGGTTGGATTAGGAAATAGCGAATACTTAAGTTTTTAGTGGTTTTAAACTTTTTCCTTAGTGTTTTTGACGATAAATAGGTAGATTACAGTGCTCGATTTCGCTTGATTTTAATTAATTGTTTTCTCTTTGGTTTGTTAGTTTTAAAAGTAGGTTTAAATGAATAAACATAAACTGCAGCAATGGTTTAAATCGTTCTTTGATTTCGAACCATTATCTAGTTCAAAACACCATAGATCGGGTCGCCTATCGGTTGAGCTTTTGGAAATCAGGCTCACCCCCGATGCTAACAACATGCCCGGATTTCATGATCTGGGTAATGATATTTCAGATAACAACTGTCCTGCAAATTCAATCACGCTCATTGATGATATTCGCCTTTTGCAAAACTTAACCGACTACTGTGCCAATCAAGTTTATTTTTCCTCCAATAATTCTTCCAACTTCCCTGCTTCAACTTTTCAAACGGTAAGCAAACTCGATGCCGTTGCTTTGCAGGCCGCCGCCACCAAAGGCGTGGTCATTATTGATTCTTCTCTTGTTGCAACTATTCCTGCGGCCGAATTAAAAGGTTCGTTGGTTATTTCAATTGATGGCAATCATGATGTGGTTAGCCAGATTACCACTGCGCTTGAGGGCCTCTCCAATGTGCCAGTTCTTAGAATTATCAGCCATGGTAACGATGGCGTATTGTATTTTGGGAACCAGGCGTTCGATTCGACAGATTTAACTTCTAGTGCAATGCAAGTTGCATCATGGGGCAAATCGCTAACCCCCGATGCGGACATTCTTCTTTATGGTTGTTTGATTGCAAGCACCGATACAGGCAAAGCGTTTGTAGAGCAGTTCGCAAGCATTACTCAGGCGGATATCGGTGCTAGTAGCAACCTAACCGGCAAGGGCGGCGACGAAGTTCTCGAGTTTAAGATCGGCCAAGTCTCAAATTATCTTATTGCTAGCGCATCTGATTACGATAGCGCCAATCTTACGCTTGTGCAATATACCGTTACCACCACTGCAGATGCAGGGGCAGGTTCATTAAGGCAGGCGATTAACGATGCTAACCTAAACTCAGCCAATGATGAGATTATTTTTGCTTCTGCGCTTTTTACGAATGGTGCTAGTACGATTACTCTTGGATCTGCTGCGCTTCCAACGATCGCAGCAACAACAGGCGCAGGTTCGCTAACCATTACTGGGCCTGGGGCATCATCGCTGATCATCAGCGGTAATAACGGCAGCGGTGGTCGCGACTTTAGTATTTTCAATATTGCCTCGGGTGGCAATCTCTCCATCTCCGGAGTTACTGTTTCTGGTGCGAAAACCACTAACAATGGCGCTGGCTTTAGTAATCTTGGCACCCTCACCGTCTCTAATTCTTTAATCACGGGCAATTCTGGCGGGAACACGGGTGGAGGTATTTTCAGCACCGGTACCCTTCATGTTTCTGGCTCCACATTTACGGGTAATTCTGCAAATTACGGTGGCGGTCTTTATATTAGTAAATGGTCATCAATCGGAACTGTTACCAATTCTACCTTTTCAAACAACACTGCATTTAGACACGGTGGTGGCCTTTTTAACAACGGCACTCTTACCATCACCAACACTACCGTCTCAGGAAATACTTCAATCGATGCCCAATATGGTGCTGGGCTCCACAGTAATGCGACCGTAAATATTGCCAACACCATTATCGCCAATAATATCAATGGCTTGGATTACTATGGCACGGCTAATTTGATTTCCCCTGCCACGGCATCTAGCAACCTCGTTACTCAGTCTGGGCTGGCTTGGGCCACCACGGTTACCAGTGCCCAACTTAATCTTGGCCCTCTGCAAAACAACGGCGGCACTACCTCCACCATGGCTTTGGGTGCAGGCAGCGTTGCCATCGCAGCAGGCAATTCAACCATAAGTAATGCCTCGCCAGTCAACGGCTTGGATCAGCGCGGCTTTACACGCTCTTCCACTGCGCCCAGCATCGGCGCCTACGAATATCTGCCATCGATTAGTTTTTCGCCGCAAACCACCCTTGCGACTTGGAACAAAGCCGGCAAGGTTATCACTGCTGATGTAAATAACGATGGCAAGCAGGATATGGTTGTTCAAAATATCGGTTATGGTGAACCTAATAACGGCCCTAGGCACGACTTTGTTTCAGTGTTTCTTGGGAAGGGTGATGGTACCTTTGAAACCAGAATAGATACTGCCACCGGTTCCTACTCCAACTGGCTTGGTTCAGGTGATTTTAATGGCGATGGCAGGGTGGATTTTGTCACCCCCAATTACTGTGGTGAGTCCATAACAATCCTTCTTGGTAGGGGTGATGGCACATTTAATCGTCAAGATCAGTCCAATGCCGGTGGAACCACATCACCTGCCTTTGTCATCACAGGCGATGTGAATGGTGATGGTAGAATCGATATTCTGACTACCAATCTAAGAAGCAGTAATGTAAGTATCTTTCTTAGCAATGGCAATGGCACCTTCCAACATCCAACTCTATTATCGACCTCCGCTTTTCCCAGAAGCATTGTGCTGGGAGATTTCAACAGCGATGGCAAAATGGATATTGTTGTTAACACTGATTCAGGAAACACCCTTTTTCTTGGCACCGGAGCCGGTAACTTTACCTCGAATTCAACCATCGGCATCACGGGGGTACTTACTGTTGCAGATTTTAACAGGGATGGTTTTTCCGACATCGCAGGTACCGAGTTGAATGTGGTTAAGGTAGTGTTAGGCAATGGTAACGGTACTTTTAAGGCTGCACAGTCTTTTTCAGCACCGGGCGTTTGGGCATCTGTTATTGCTACCGACCTTAATGGCGATGGGTTCCTCGATTTGCAACTTCCCCAATTTTATGCCAACACGATTGCAGTGCTAAACGGCAATGGCGATGGCTCCTTTAAATCTCCGGTTGTTTTTGCTGTTGGCTCGAATCCTAATACCGTGGCATCTGCAGATTTCAACAGCGATAACAAACCCGACCTTGTTGTTGCCAATCTTAATTCCAAAAATGTTAGCGTGCTATTAAACACGAGTAACTTTGCGCCAACGCTTTCGCCTAGTCGGGTTGTTGTGGCGACTGCTTCGGCCACTATTAATGCAAGTTCTGAAGTTTCTTTTTTAGAGACACAAGCTATCCCCGCAGGTGTCACTGTTTCTGGTGTTAAAGTCACGAGAGATTTCAGCACCTATTGGCCAAGTTCAAATCCTTCATATGCTCATGTATATTTGAAATTAAATGGAGTTGTAGTCGGTCAGTTGGGTTTTAACGCAACGGGCACTAATGGCGCCTATACCTCGGTATCCACCGAGTTTTTTGGCCCTCTATCCTCCTATATACCAGGGGGTGTTAACACTTGGACCATTGGTTCAATATGGAATCCCGTAAATCTGGCAAATATCAAGATTCAGGTCTTTTATGCTAATGCTTCTACACCTGCTATTGCTGTAAACGGTATCGAAGGTGCCCCACTCAATTTTACTGCCGCAAATTTTACCAACGCTTATGGCGATGCCGAAAACAGTGCCTTGGTCAGCATCACCATTGCAACTCTTCCTGCAACCGGAACCTTAAAACTTTCAGGTGTTAATGTTTCTGCTGGGCAGGTTATTGCTGCCGCTAATCTTGGGAATTTAACTTATGTTCCTGCAGTTAACGAAAATGGAACCAAGACCTTCACGGTAACCGCATCGGATGGCAATGCATCATCTGCTGTTGCCACTGTGAGCATGAATATCGTTGCGTTAAATACCGCACCAACTCTTGCTGCTATTTCTGTAAGTGGTACCGAAGATAATACCTTTGCATTTAGCGCGACCAATTTCACCGGTGGAACCGTTGCTTCTCCTGGCATAGCTTATGTTGGTCTTCAAGCAGATATGGGCGCGGGTTGGAGAACTGCATCCACAGCCAAAACTTATGATCTTGATGGGAATAATGTTCTTGGTAGCAATGGTTGGTGGTTGCCAAATTATACTTTAAGTAGCCCTTCATATATAACCAGTTTTGCCAACAATAGTTACTATTCCGGCAACGGGTCTTATGCATTGGTGGATAACCCTTTAACCACACCGGGGGCATCCCCATCGCTTATTTATTCTGGGACTACCAACGGTCAATTCCCTGGTTATGGTACCAAATCCCCTAGTTCTGTAGTTTCCTTTACTTTGACTGGGGTTGTTCCCGGAATCATTCGTGTTGGAATCATGACTGGAAATACAGATGCATCTGGCGCCTTTGGGGCCAGCGGTTATCAGATTGTTTCTGGATCACTGGATAGCGGCATGACCACTGAATTACAAACCAACGGTGCGGTATATAACGGTAACCCTGATTGGGTATTCTTTGATATTACTGGTGGCATCGCTGGCCAAACCTATTCCATCTATGCTAAAGGCGGGCCCCAAGGTAATGCCGGCATAGGCGCAATCTCTTTTGATTCGATTACGATAACCCCTACCTATACGGATCTTGAAAACAACCCATTAGTAAGTATCACCATTGCAACTCTTCCTGCAACCGGAACCTTGAAGCTTTCAGGTGCTGATGTTTCCGCTGGGCAGGTTATTGCTGCCACTAATCTTGGCAATTTAACTTATGTTCCCGCAGTTAATGAAAATGGAATCAAAACCTTTACAGTAACTGCATCGGATGGCTCTGCATCATCTACAGTTGCCACCGTAAGCATGAATATTACTGCGGTTAATGATGCGCCAACAGCAAATGTACAAACCATTACCCCTACGGAAGATACCACTTATAGTGGAACACTTGCTGGCACGGATACCGAAGGCAGCGCCTTGACTTACTCTGTAGTGACGCAGGGTACGAAGGGCATGGCTACGATTACGAACGCAGCAACAGGTGCATTTACTTATGTGCCCAATTCGAATGCGAATGGTTCAGATAGCTTTACCTTCAAGGTGAATGATGGAAGTTTGGATAGTGCGCCAGCAACCGTAACGGTGAATATCACTGCGGTAAATGATGCACCAGCAATTGGCGGCGTAGCTACAGCTATTAATTACATTTCTACGGATTTCACTACTGCCCCTGCCAATGCAACCATTTCTGGAAGTGCTGTAGTTTCCAATGGTGAATGTGTTTTAACTCCAGCAGCAAGTGGCCAATCTGGTTATTTGTTATTCAATACATTATCATCTAATCCCACTGCCTTTTCAGCCCAATTTGATTATCGGGTAGCGGATGGCACTGGAGCTGATGGAACTAGCTTTAACTACGGTGTGATCGGTTCATCACCTAGTGGCGATGAAAGCGGAATGACCAACACCGGGTTGGTTGTTTCATTAATTGAGTGGAGCACCCAAAGGGTAGAAATAAAACTTAATGGTACAATTCTTCAAACCGCTAATGTAACTCTTATAGGTTCTAATTATCAGCGCATTGTTGTCAATGTTGATGGTTCCAACAAGCTTTCAGTTTCTGTTGGTGGTGTGGCGGTGGTAAGTAACTTGGATTTGGGTGCCAGCTATGGCAATGCCGATAAATCAAGTTGGAAGTTTGGCTTTGCAAGTCGTTGTGGTGGTGCAAATAACAAGCATAGTATTGATAACCTTGTTATTTCAAATAATGTCGCGCCTGTAACCGCATTGGAGCAAACTCCAACGGTTCTTACAAGTTCTTTGACCCTTTCTGATGTTGATAATTCCACGCTTGCATCTGCAGTTGTTACCATTACCACGGGCCTGAAAAGCAGTGAAGATGTTCTGGGTTTTGTTGCTAATGCCACAAACTATGGAAACATTACCGGTAGCTATAATTCTTCAACTGGCGCGCTTTTGTTGACCTCAGCAGGGGCAACCGCAACCCTGGCACAATGGCAGGCCGCCTTGCGGTCTGTTACCTACACCAATACCTCGGATACGCCAGATACAACCAATCGTACTGTTTCGTTTGTAGTAAATGATGGCACGGTAAATAGCGCTGCAGCAACCGTTACTGTGAATATCATTGCGGTAAACGATACACCATTAGCGATTGCTGATACATACACAACAACTGAAGATACACCTTTGGTTGTAAGCCTTGCTTCCCCAGTGGTTGATCAGCAGCAAACCACTTGGAACACTGGTTTACCAAATGATGGTTATCAAACTTTTACTGCTGGGCAGACAGGGTTTTTAACTAGTATCGATTTAATGCAGAATGGTACGGCATCTAATCCACAGCAGGTTACCCTCACTGTTTATGCTGGCGATGGAATTAGTGGTGTTGCCCTTGGAGCAGTAACAATATCTGAAAATAATTCAGATTTTATTCAGACATACACATTCTCGCAACCTGTTGCCATAGTTTCAGGTGGTGTTTATACATTTAAGGTTGCAACTAGTTCGAGTAGGGGCCTACTTGGTTCAAGTAATTCAAGTGCCTATGCGAATGGTAGGTTTTATCATTCTGGTGGCCATACTGGCGATCTATGGTTTAGAACATCTGTAGCGACTAGCCAAGGTTTGCTTGTAAACGATTCAGATGCAGAAGGTAATTCTCTTACCGCAGTTATAGTAACCAATCCTTCCAATGGTACGGTGGTACTTAACTCGGATGGTAGATTTACTTATACCCCCAATGCTAACTTTAATGGAACGGATACCTTCTCTTATAAAGCTAGCGATGGCATAAGCTTTTCTAATGTTGCAACCGTAACCGTCAATGTCACTGCAGCCAACGATGCACCAGTTGCCAATGCACAATCGATTTTGCCCACCGAAGATACTACTTATTCTGGTACGTTAACTGGTTCAGATATTGAGAACAGTCCCTTAACCTACTCTATTGTAACGCAGGGCACAAAAGGTTTTGTCACGATCACGAACACAGCAACAGGCGCATTTACCTATGTTCCCAATGCGAACGCGAATGGTTCAGATAGCTTTACCTTCAAGGTAAATGATGGAAGTTCGGATAGCGCCCCCGGAACCATCAGCGTAAATATCACTGCGGTAAATGATGCGCCAGTCGCCAATGGTAGTGCAACTCTTACATCAATTAATGAGGATTACGTTACGGTTTCTTATAATGCTTACGATTCGTTTGTAAGTGGACCAACCGTTCAATCTGCGAGCAACCGATGGCAATATTTTGGTGGGACTACCTCTTCTCTAACTCTTCTTCCAAACTGGAAGACTGATGGAAATGAAGTTATAACGAGCTTTCCACAATGGCATCAAAATTTAAGTTCCAAAGGCCAGTATCCTTTTGTACAACAAATTACAAGTGCCTCTGGGCCAGTCTCTGCCGGCACCCTGGTGATTCATCCTGCAGATGGCGGTTCTTCTGTCTCGGGTGCGGTTGCCCTCGGCTGGAAAAACACGACAAACAATACCGTCTTCGTAGATTTTGGTCTGACATTGCGTCTTCCATACGCGACCTCCAATGGTATTGAGTATTTCCTCCAGCGTGGCTTGGTGGGTACTGCCAGATATCAGTCATTAAAGTCCGGTACAATTACCCAAAGTAATTCACCAATTGGAATTAGCTCCAGTGCACCTACAGAATTGCAACCCGGTGAGTTTATATATCTTGTTGTTGATAGCCGTGGTAGTTATGCGTATGATCACACAGAGGTCAGCAATTTTACGGTTACCGAAAATGCAAATCGAGGTGCAACGGTAGCAAGCCTGTTCGGTGCTAACTTCTCTGATTCGCAAGACAATTCCGCCAACACCTTTGCTGGCGTTGCCGTGTCATCCTATACCGTTGATAGTGCTAAGGGGAATTGGCAGCAGTCTTCTAATGGATCGACTTGGTCAAATCTGGTATCTGCAACCAGCAGTGCTGCAATAACTCTTAAGGCAACTGATTACCTGCGCTTTGTTCCTGCTGCCAATTACAATGGCCAGGCTACTGCACTTTCCGCCAACTTGATTGAAACAGGCGGGGCGGCAATTACTAGTGGCGCCACGGTTAATGTCTCGGGCACTGGCTCTCAACTTGTGTTGGGTTCTAGCAATGTAATTGGTTGGAGTTCGGCATACAGCGGTGCATTCGCGGCAGACAATATTGTTGACGAGCAATCTGGTTCGGTTGTGGCTGACAGTTTTGGGGACAATTACTGGCTGGCTTCAGATGGTTCAGTTTCAGCATCCATCTTGATCGACTTGGGCGTAGCCACGCCTCTATCGAAAATTGATCTCTATAACACTACCAACACCGGTCATAATGATCGGGGTACATCCAACTTTCATATAGAAGTAAGCAATACTATTTCCGGCAGTTCCGCAACCACTTATTCCTTGGTAAGCGGATTAACGGTGGCAAGCGGCACGATGGCCTATGAGAATGTTGGTGTAGCGCCAACGGCTCAAACTTTTGCTCTTTCCTCGGGCGCAACAGCATATCGGTATGTGCGTTTTGTGGTTGATACCTCTAAAAATAATAACCCTGGCCTACATGAGTTGCGTCTGTTTGGGGTTGGCACAGGCACTGGCGGGGCGACAGTTTATTCACAAAACACGGTTTCATTAAACCATGCGATCGCTGCGGTCAATGATGCGCCAGTCGCCAATGCGCAATCGATTTTGCCAACGGAAGATACTACTTATACGGGTACACTTACGGGTTCAGATATTGAGAACAGTCCCTTAACCTACTCTGTTGTAACGCAGGGTACCAAGGGCGTGTTCACGATCACGAACACAGCAACAGGCGCATTTACCTATGTTCCCAATGCGAACGCGAATGGTTCAGACAGCTTTACTTTCAAGGTAAATGATGGAAGTTCGGATAGTGCCTCCGCAACCATCAGCGTAAATATCACTGCGGTAAATGATGCGCCAGTCGCCAATGCGCAATCGATTTCGCCAACGGAAGATATTAGTTATACGGGTACACTTACGGGTTCAGATGTTGAGAGCAGTCCATTAACTTACTCCGTGGTATCGCAGGGCACAAAGGGCGTAGTAACGATCACAAACGCAGCAACAGGCGCATTCACTTATGTGCCCAATGCGAATGCGAATGGTTCAGATAGCTTTACCTTCAAGGTAAATGATGGAAGTTCGGATAGCACCCCCGCTACCATCAGCGTAAATATTACTGCGGTAAATGATGCGCCAGCGATCACTGCGGGAGGCACTCTTGCCTACACTGAAAACGCTGCAGCAACAGTAATCGATGCGGGAATTACCATCATCGATGTGGATGATACCCAGATCAGTGGCGCCACCGTAAAGATTGGGCAAATAGT
>CAMDHK010000003.1 GCA_945897965.1 Candidatus Kuenenia stuttgartensis
GTTGATTACTGGGAGCTTTATGATCGTGAGAAAGATCCTAATGAAATGAAAAGTTTTTATGCTGACCCTTCTTATGCTGATATTGTTAAAGAGTTGAAAGCTGAGTTGGCAAAGTTGAGATCTGATTTGAAAGACAATGTAGGTTCCCCTAAAGAGGCTTATGGCAACTCTGAGAATCAAAAAAAGAAGAAGCAGTAGTATGCTTCTTTTTTTTAAGTTTGTTTATATGGAGTGTTTTGTTTAAAAATCTGGAGTTACTTCGCCACCCGCTTTACTTCCTAGGGCGTTATAAGATTTCTGGTTGATTCCATCCACAATAAACTTAACAGACCCATCGCCCATGGAAACAACAATACCTCCTGTATGGTAACTGTTGAACCCTCTCGATTGCCAAGACTGTGCACCACATGCAGCGGGATTGCAAGGTGTATTTACAGCAGTATTACTATTTATATTTAAGCCCATTTGCATACAAGGCCTAATGTAATTTGGTGGCAGGGAAGTTCCACCGATAGAAAATCCTTGGTACCATCCTACTTTATTCCCTGCTGCATTGGAAACGGTATGGCCAATCATGATAGTATTTGATAAGCCGTCAGTTACATCGCTAGGTCGTACATTTTTTGCAGTGGTTGCGACTCCAGTAGGATTAGTTGGGCCTTTGCCCCCACCGAAGAATCCTCTTCCCCCATTGCCATATTTATCCCCACCCAACCAAGCAGTTGGTTGCGGTGCGCCATCAGAAACGAGTGGATCTCCGCCGTTATTGTACCTCTGCCAAGAACCAGACGCAGTGTATTGATCGCAACCGTCATCTCCAATTTGGCCATTATTGGTCGCGCCATATGGATAGCCAGAACTGGTTGAGTAACCGTCTCCATAAGATCCGTAATAACTTGAATGTTGGGCGTAAAAACCACCAGTTCTTTGACTAGCATTTGGAGGAGTGTCGCCAACAGCAGCAGGAGCACCATTTTGAGGAGGGCACCCCCAATCCGGGGAGCCATATACCCCTGTCATTGCGGAACCTGATTCTCCATAGGTGTTATTCGAAGCAGGTTTAGGGTCGGAAGGGCAATTGAGTGATTGGATTACAGCCATTCTAACGGGCAGGGTTCTTGGTGTTGAATAGCTGTCATTAAAATCTACAAGTTTAGCTAAAGCTTCTTGTTCAATGTAGGGAAGTAATTTTGGAATCCAGCCCCAATTTGCCAAACCTGATTGTCCACCGGTAGCATCGAACTGAGTTTGGGGAAAAGCATTATAAACAGCTAGGTAATTATGCATAGCCAGGCTAAGTTGCTTAATATTATTGCTGCATTTGGCTCGCCCTGCAGCTTCTCTGACTTTTTGAACTGCAGGAAGCAACATGCCAATCAAAATAGCAATAATTGCAATAACTACAAGTAATTCGATAAGTGTGAAAGCTTTTCGTAGAATATATTTTGGCATCGGGGACCTTTCCTTTTTAAGAGTTTATTCTGTAATCTGAAAATCAATTACATTGTTTTTTCTAGCAACTTCCGCAGTAAGACCAGAAGTTTCGGGCCTAAAGTATTTTAAAGGGGTAATGATTTTGCCCCTAACATAATCAAGGGCATCTGCTGGTTTTAACTTGCTATCGCCACCTTCTTCAGCGCGAATTGTAATGCTGTATTTGCCAATTTTAGCACCATCATTGATTTGAAAAGAAGTAAGTTTGTATTTCCCATCTTTATCGGTACTGCCTGCTGCAACCCTTGCGGTTGTGTCTTCTGGGATAAAATTAATTGCGGCATCGGCAAGGGGTTTGCCTTTGAAAAAGATTGTTCCTGAAACAGGAGCCAAACCTCGATCGTCACCAGAGCATCCAAAATGAATGATAGATAATACAAGAAAAATCAAGTACCTGGTTTTTGTTGAAGTATTGGAATTCTGGAGATAATGCATAATGACTGTCATTCTAGGATGATTTTAAAAATTTTTCTTTATCTGGATGACGAGAATCTTAGAAGAAATTTAATCATTGTTGACCTCACCACCCGCTTTGCTGCCCAAAGCGTTAAAAGATTTCTGGTTTATTCCATCCACAATGAATTTAACAGACCCATCGCCCATGGAAACAACAATTCCTCCCGTATGATAACTGTTAAAACCTCTTGCTTGCCATGAGCCTGAACCACAAGAAGCTGGTCGACATGGGGTATTTGCGGCATTTATGCTATTGATATTTAAACCCATTTGCATGCATGACTTAAGATAATTGGGGGGGATTGATGTTCCAGCGATTGACATACCCTGATACCAGGCTGACTTTCGGTCTGCACCGTTAGAGACAGTGTGGCCGATCATGATAGTGTTGGATAATCCATCTGTAACATCAGCAATTCTTACTGTTGGGGCTGTTGTATCCCTAGGTTTTGATCCGAAACCACCCATACCTATATCAGGACCAGGTGCAAAGAATCCTCTTCCACCTGATCCATTCTTGGCTCCGCCCAAATAACCGTCTGTTGGTTGAGGAGCACCATCCGAAACCAACGGGTCTCCCCCGTTGTTGTATCGGGCCCATGAACCTCGTGCTGTGTATTGGTCACAACCATCATCGCTTGCAGGATTATAAGCATACCCTGCACTGGTTGAATAGCCATCACCATAAGAGCCATAATAACTTGAATGTTGGGCATAATAACCAGTAGCTAAATCAGGCGAATATGAAGGGTTTCCGTAGGTGGAAATTCCTAGAACCCTTTCGTTAGGATCAGCACCCCAGTCGGGATAGCCATAAACACCATCACCATTATTGTAATCGCCATAGGTTGTATTAGAGGCGGGTTTAGGGTCAGAAGGGCAATTTAAGGATTGGATGACCGCCATTCGAAGAGGTTTTAACTGGGTTGTGAAGTATAAGTTTTTAAAATCGACTATTTTTGCCAAGTTTTCCTGCTCGATATAGGGAAGAAGTTTTGGCGTCCACCCCCAATTGGGCCATTGAGGCCCCCCAAGGGCGGAAAACTGTGTTTGGGGAAAAGAATTATAAACACCTAGGTAATTTTGCATAGCCAAGCTTAATTGCTTGACATTATTGCTGCATTTAGCACGAGCAGCGGCTTCTCTAACTTTTTGAACTGCAGGAAGCAGTAAACCAATAAGAATTGCAATGATGGCAATAACTACTAATAATTCAATTAAAGTGAAAGCTTTTCGAAGGTTATGTCTTGGCATTAGAAAGCCATCCTTTGAATCAGTTTATTCGGATAGTTGAAAATCGATTACATTGTTTTTTCTAGCAACTTCTGCAGTAAGACCAGAAGTTTCGGGCCTAGAGTATTTTAAAGGGGTAATGATTTTGCCTCTTACAAAATCAAGGGCGTCTGCTGGTTTTAGCTTGCTATCGCCACCTTCTTCTGCGCGAATTGTAATGGCGTATTTGCCAATCTTAGCACCATCATTGATTTGAAAAGAGGTGAGTTTGTATTTCCCGTCTTTGTCGGAACTGCCTGCTGCAACCCGTCCAGTTGTGTCTTCTGGGATAAAATTAATTGCGGCATCAGCAAGGGGTTTGCCTTTGAAAAAGATTGTTCCTGAAACAGGAGCTAAACCTCGATCATCGCCAGAGCATCCAAGATGAATAATAGAGATTAAAAGCAAAATCCAGTACCTGGTTTTTGCTGAAGTATTGAAATTCTGGAGAATATACATAACGAATTCCCTTCTAGGAAGATTTTGAGAAGTTTTCTTTATCTGGATGACGAGAATCTTAGAAGAAATTTAATCATTGTTGACCTCACCACCATCACGACTTCCAAGCGCATTGTATGATTTTTGATTTATGCCATCGACTATGGTTCTAACAGAGCCATCTCCTAAGCAAACACCAATAACTCCGGTATGATAACTGTTAAATCCCCAAGCTTGCCAGCCCGGATCTCCGCAAGAAGCAGGTTTGCAAGGGGTGTTGTTGGCTTGAGTGCTGTTGATGTTAAGGCCCAATTGCATGCAAGGTCGAATAAAATTAGGGGGCAAAGAAGTTCCGCCTACGGATTGGCCTTGGTACCAAGAAGATCTATTGTGAGCGGCATTCGAAACAGTGTGACCAATCATGATAGTGTTTGAAAAACCATCTGGAACATCAGCAATTCGGATCGTATTTGCAGTTTTTGAAGTACTTCCAGAGGGAACATTGCAATTTGGTACTCCCGTGTTGCCCCTGCCCGCAAAAAAACCTCGCCCCCCACTTACATCACCAGAGTTTCCTTTACCACTGCTTCCAAGATAGTTGGTGGTTTTAGGTCCCGCAATTGGGTCTCCACCGTTGTTGTATAGTGCCCACGACCCCCTTGCGCTGTATTTGTCGCAACCATCGTCCGATGCTGCATTGTAAGGCTTTCCCGCACTTGCAGTATACCCATCGCCAAAAGATCCTACGTAACTGGAATGCTGAGCGTAATAAGTGTTATTTGGAAGGTCGGGGCCATCACCCGGCTGAACTTCAGCCGGGGCTATTGTGCAACTCCAACCGCTTGCATTTCCAATAACGCCCACCCCGCCGTTATAATCGCCATAGGTATTGTTGGAAGCTGGTTTAGCGTCAGAGGGGCAGTTAAGTTGTTGCAAAACAGCCATGCGCAATGGCTTAACCCTGGCAGTTCCATAACTATAGTTAAAATCGGGAAGTTTACCTAAAGCCTCTTGTTCAAGATAAGGGAGTAGTTTTGGGATCCATCCCCAGCAGGCGAGCCCTGTCCAAGAACCATCAGATGGAAACTGTGTTTGGGGGAAACAATTGTAAGTGCCGGCATAATTTTGCATAGCTAGGCCAAGTTGTTTTAGGTTGTTGCTGCATTTAGCACGAGCAGCGGCTTCTCTAACTTTTTGAACTGCAGGAAGCAGTAAACCAATAAGAATTGCAATGATGGCAATAACTACTAATAATTCAATTAAAGTGAAAGCTTTTCGCAATGGATTGTTTTTCATGGGAGAGATCTTTTTAAGGAGTTAATCAGTCAGTGCGAAGTCTATAACATTGTTTTTCTTAGCAACATCTGCTGTTAATCCGGAGGTTTCTGGCCTGGCATATTTAAAAGGCGTGAGCATTTTTCCTCGAACATTAGTGATATCATCTGCAGCTTTAGGGGGGCCATCGGGAATTTCGTAGGCACGGATAGTAACGGTATGTTTACCGATTTTTGCACCATCATTGATTTGAAATGAAGTCAGTCGATATTTACCATCTTTGTCGGTGCTGCCTACGCCAACTCTGATATTATCTTCGTCGGGAGTAAAAATCACCCCGGCATTGGGAAGAGGTTTCCCATTAAATAAAACAGTTCCTGAAACGGGCGCTAAACCCCTATCATCGCCAGAACAGCCTGCTATAGTCATTAAAATAAGAAACAATACTGAACGCAACATCTGTACTCTCGGCAGGTGTGTGAAGTTGAACAACAAAGCAGTAAGTTGTTTTTAAGCTTTATTTGTGATTTAGTCAATAAAAATTGTTTTTATGGCTTAACTCACGTAGTTGTAAATCTGAGAAAAAATAAAGTTCATGTAAAGAGTTGGAGGTTTTGTTGCCGATAAGATAAGTTGGCCTTGTGTTCTGCTGTTTTTTCTTTTGTAAACAGAATGATTTGTGTTAGATTAATCTTTGTTGGATTAGGTTTAGGTGTTAATGATCGGTCCCGCCTTGAGACAAGCCTATATGTTGTATCTTCTTGCGTTATTATTTGCAATCTATACGAGTTCCGCAAGTTTTGCTTGGGGCGCCGATGGTTTGACCATTGAACCTCCAGTAATTGAGTTAAAAGGCCCAGGCGAACAAGTACAAATCAGGGTTTTAAACGCCAAGGGTGAAGATGTAACTGCTAATTGTGTTTTTAAGTCACACGATGGCAACACCGTTCGGGTTTCTAATAAGGGGCAGGTGATATCCAACAAAGCTGGCCAAACGAAAATCGAAGTTGTCAATCAAAGTTCGGTTCAATTAGTTGCAGTTAAAATAGCTGAAGCAGATGCGGGTTCAAAAGTAACGTTTGAAAAAGACCTTCAGCCGATTTTGACGAGGTATGGTTGCAATGCTGGTTCATGCCACGGAAAGCAAAGAGGTCAAAATGGTTTTCAATTATCTCTTTTAGGGTTCGATAATGACTTTGATTTTTATGCGCTTACTTCGGAATCACGCGGTAGGCGGATATTTCCAGCTTCGCCCAAAGACAGTTTACTTTTGAAAAAGGCCTCCGGGCAGGTTCCGCATGGGGGTGGAAAAAAGCTTCCCGAAGATGGTAACGCTTATGCCCAAGTTCTGGAGTGGATTAAAAATGGCCAACCTAGATCCACACATGATGAACTTAAAGTTGTAAACATTGAAATAATTCCTTCTGAAGTTAAGATGCTTCCCCGAACTAAGGTTCAGACTCGAGTTTTAGCGCGCTACAGCGATGGCACCAGCAAAGATGTCACCCATCTAGCAGCTTTTCAATCAAGTGAAAGTGTTCTTGCGTCAATTGATGCCGAAGGTATGATTCAATCGGGGCCACTTCCTGGTGAAGCAGCTATCATGGCTCGGTTTATGGAAAAGTTTAGCGTTTGTTTGGTTACTTTACCTTTGCCAGAAACTTTAAATGTAAATTTGCCTACGAGAATTGATTCTCAGCATTACATCGACCGATTGCTTTCGGATAAATTTGTAAAGCTGGGGCTTTCTCCTTCTGACTTAGCTGCGGATCACACTTATTTAAGAAGAGTATATCTTGATCTAATCGGAAGGTTGCCAACCCCTGAAGAGTCTCGATCATGGTTGGCAGAAACAGCCCCTGACAAAAAAGAAAAGCTGGCGTTACGTTTACTTTCACGACCAGAATATGCTGATTTTTGGGCTAACAAATGGGCTGACCTTTTAAGGCCAAATCCATTTCATGTAGGTATGAAAGCGGTTTTTGTGCTTCATACCTGGTTGCGCGATTGCTTTCGCAAAAACCTTCCTTATGACCAGTTTGCGAAACAAATTATTACAGCAGATGGTAGTACCTTTCGCGATGGTGCATCTGTGGTCATTCGAGATAAAAGGCAACCGGATGAACTTACCACCGTTATCAGTCGGCTATTTTTAGGTATCAGGCTTGAATGTGCCAAATGCCATCACCATCCATTTGAAGTTTACGGGCAAGATGATTTTTATCATTTTGCGGCATTCTTTGGCAGGATTGGAAAGAAAGGGACGGGTATTTCAGCTCCGATTTCAGGTAGTGAAGAAATGTTTTTTCTTGCCAAAAAGGGTGATGTCAAGCATCTTCGAACAGGCGAGATAATGAAACCAGCGCCTCTAAAAGGCAAAGTAATGGAATTCACAGAAGACGAAGACCCAAGGCAAGCGCTTGCTGCTTGGATTACCTCGGATGAGAACCCCCTATTTGCTAAAGCTGCGGTCAATAGGATTTGGGCCGATTTAATGGGGAGAGGATTAGTTGATGCAGTTGATGATCTTAGAGCTACTAATCCTCCTTCTAATCCTGCTTTACTTGATGCTTTAGCGGATGATTTTCGCAAGCATCATTACGATGTTAAGCACCTTCTTTATACGATTGTTACTTCAAAAGCATATGCGCTTTCCAGTAAACCCAATGAGCGAAACCAAGGCGATACCCGTAATCATTCCAGGCATTACCGAATGCGTCCCCGGGCTGAAGTTTTGTTAGATATGGTAAGCGATGTCACCGGGGTTGCAGAAAATTTTCCTGCGATGCCTGAAGGTTCAAGAGCTATGGAAATGTGGACTTTTCGGTCAGCTTCTGAGTTTTTAGACAGCTTTGGCAGGCCCGATCCTAATCAAGATCCTCCGTGTGAACGAAGTTCCGACTCTACAGTTGTGCAGGCCTTGCATCTTATGAATGCGAAGAATATTCAGGCTAAAATAGTTGCTGATAATGGAATTGCCTCGAAATTAGCATCTGGTTCGGGTAGTATTGAGCTGGCTATTGAAGATTTGTACCTGCGTTGTTATTGTAGATTTCCCACCAATGCTGAACGCGATGGTGTGATTTCGCTTGCGAAAAGTAAAAACCAAGCCAGAAAACAAACCTTGGAAGATTTGCTTTGGGCTTTGATAAATTCTCCTGAGTTCGTTTTGGTCGACTAAAAAGGAATTTCTTATGAATACTTTTATCAAAAAGATGCCTTCAAGACGCGATGGCCTGATTCTTGGGTTAGGTGGTTTACTAGGTGGCGGCTTTTGTTCGGCTTTGCAAGCTCGTGAACTCGCAACCCGTAAAGTGCAAGCTAAAAGCGTTATCTTAGTTTGGTTAGATGGTGGCCCTACTCATTATGAAATGTTTGATCCTAAACCTGATGCACCAACTGAAATCCGCGGCTCTTTCAAGCCGATAAGCACTAAAATCCCAGGTATCCAATACTCTCAGCATCTCCCCCAGCTTGCTTCGATTGCAGATAAGCTTGCAATTGTTCGTTCTGTTCAGCATGATCAAGGTAACCACGGCGCAGGTAATCATTACATGATGACAGGGGCGCCACCCAGAATCCCAGTAGGATGTGGTGCTTTTGTTAGCTTTCACCCTAGCATGGGCTCTGTTGTTTCTTCAGAATTAGGCGCCCCTCCTGGATTGCCCCCTTATTTCTCTTTGCCTTCGATGACTCGATCAGGCGGCCCTAATTTCCTTGGAGCCCGACATGCCCCGTTTGTAGTCGATGGCAGCCCTAACAGTGCTAATTTTAGAGTTCGCGATGTAAGTCTTCCCAAAGAATTGGACGGTTCAAGAAAAGTAAACCGCGAAGAAATGCGCCAAGCTGTTGATAAATTTGTCCGATTTGCTGACAAGCAAGTTGGTGATCCTGCAACCGCAATGGACGATCATTACCGACAGGGGCTTGACCTCATGCGTTCTGCAGAAGCACAAGCTGCTTTTGATATTCAGCGCGAGCCAGACTCTGTGCGCGAAACCTATGGCAGAAATGATTTCGGCCAGCGAGCACTTCTTGCTCGTAGATTGGTTGAGGCTGGTGTTCCATTTATTGTTCTTAATGATGGTGGTTGGGATCATCACACCAATATTTTCCCTACTTTGGAAAAACGATTACCTAGTTTCGATGCTACTATTGCGGCATTGGTTAAAGATCTTGATCAACGGGGTATGCTTGAAACTACATTGGTTTTGGTTTTAGGTGAATTTGGTCGTACTCCACAAATTAACAAAGATGGTGGCCGCGATCATTGGTCAAATG
Source organism: Candidatus Kuenenia stuttgartensis (assembly GCA_945897965.1). GTDB lineage: Bacteria > Planctomycetota > Planctomycetia > Gemmatales > Gemmataceae > UBA969. Next base: position 9,217 of record CAMDHK010000003.1, read on the forward strand.
CAATGTCTATCATGGTGGCGGGTGGCGGAACTCCAGGTGGTCAAGTTGTTGGTGCCACTGATAAACGTGGTTACGCAGCTTGCGAAAGAGTTCTTACTCCTGAGCATTTCTCTTCAACCATATATTCCAAATTGGGCATTGCGCCTGATAAAATTCTATATGCGCCTAACGGTAGGCCTTCACATATTGTTAGCAATCCTGAAATCATCAAGGAGCTTATGGGGTAATGCGTCATTGGCTTTACCTTATAATTGTTGTTTTAACATTACAAAACCCTTGCTGGGCTGTTGCCCCGGTTCTTACGTATGTTTTTCCTTCGGGCGGGCAGGTTGGTACTACGGTTCAGGCAAACCTGAATGGTACATTTCCCGATTGGCCTCCTAAAATCGTGGTTTATTCCCCAGATATTAAAATTGAGTTCAAAGAGAAAAATAAAGCCTCAATTATAATTGATCCAAAAGCTTCTCCAGGCCCAAAAGTATTCAGATTATTTAATAAAGATGGCACTTCTGCTCCCAAGGCTTTTTGGGTTGGAACAATTCCTGAAATCGAAGAAGTCGAGCCTAATAACACTTATATTAAACCACAATCAATTGGGCCTGGGCCCGTTTTAATTAACGGAAAGTTAGGGGTTGCGGGCGATACGGATTCGTTTGCGGTTGATGCTAAAAAAGGTCAAACGATAGTTGCTCATCTTTTAGGGAATCATGGCATTGAATCCCCCATGGATGCAGCAATCCAAATCTTATCGCCTGATGGGTTTATTCTAGCTGAGAATCATGATCGATTTGGCCTTGATCCGTTTATCGCATTTATCGCACCCAATGATGGGGCTTATCGCATTCGTGTTTTTGCATTTCCATCTACGCCAGATACCACAATAAGATTTTCGGGTGCAGACACTTATATTTACCGTTTAACAATTACTACAGGACCCTACATTGATCATGCTTTTCCTTTATCTGTGCAAACAGGTAAGCCCCAGGTACTTAACCTAAAAGGCTGGAATCTATCTAAAGATTTTGCTGTATTAAACATGAATGTTTCTCCAGCCCTGACCGAAAGTAGAATATTTAAAACTGGGGCCGCTGGGAACTTGTCTGTTACATGCACTCCTTATCCTTCTTTGGTTTTCGCAAAAGATAAACAAATAATGTTTCTAGATTCACCTTCCATTATTAGTGGTTGTTTAGATGTTGAAAAATATCATTCTTTTGAACTTAGATTCAAAAAAGGTGAGAAATATAAACTTAAAATTGATGCTCGTTCGATTGGTTCCAATCTTGACCCTCTTGTAGTTCAAAAAGATGCTTTAGGAAAAGAACTTAAACGAGTAGATGATGAGGGGGCTGCTAATCGGGATGCTTCTTTTGAAGTAACTTCCACAGGTGAGCCAACATTCCTGAAAATCACAGATTTACATAATCATAGTGGAGAAACTTATTACTATCGAATGAGTGTTATTCCGGTTGTTCCCGATTTTGAATTTTCCATTGATGGGGAAACTTTCGCTCCCAAAGATAATAAACCAGTTGAAGTGCCAATTAAGTTTACTAGAGTTGCTGGGCATTCTGCAGATATTGTTTTTAAAGCAATCGATTTGCCTAAGGGGTGGTCTGCCGAGGATCTTAAAGTAACATCTAAAACTGTTAGCCCGGTGAAGCTTTTAATTAAACCTGATGAAAAATCTGAATCAGGTTTTTTTAAAATAACGGCTAAATCTGGCGATGCTTTGAAGATAGGTAATCGTTATTTGCCTCCTCTTGAATCTACTTTAACTGACTATTATCTACTGACGGAATTCAAGGAAAACAAAGAGATCAAAAAGAAAAAGTAGATTTCAACTTGTAATCACGAGGTGTAAAATTGTTCCATAGAAATTTGATGTTTGTAGCGATTTTGTTTTTATCATTTACCTCAGTTTCTTATGGGCAAAAGAAAAACCTGATTTTGCCAGGCGAAACTTTCACTGTTTCTGAACGGCCCGCTTTTGTCTTGTTACCTGATCAGGCTAAACGAACAACTCCCCAACCTTGGATTATTTATGCCCCCACTTTGCCATCATATCCTGATCAGCATGAAAAGTGGATGCACGAGCAGTTTCTTAATGCGGGCGTTGCAGTTGCTGGAATAGATGTTGGCGAAGGGTATGGCGGGCCCAAAAGTAATCAGCTTTTTACAGCCTTGTATAACGAACTTGTACAGAAAAAGGGATATTCACCTAAGCCTTGTCTTTTCGGGAGGAGCAGAGGTGGACTGTGGGTTTCAAGTTGGGCGATTGAAAATCCAACTAAGGTTTCCGGAATTATCGGGATTTATCCAGTTTTTGATTTTCGCACATACCCAGGTATTGATAAAACTGCTCCGGCTTATGGTTTAAGTAAAAGTGAATTGGAAAGTAAACTGAGTGAATTAAATCCGATTTCTAGAATTAGTGTGTTGGCAAAAGCTAGAATCCCTGTCGCTTTGATTCACGGCGATATCGATAAGGTTGTCCCTTTAAAAGAGAATTCACAAGAATTTTTCAACCAATACAAGTTAGAGAACCAGCAAGACCTTGTGAAATTAATCATTCTCAAAGGGCAGGGTCATAATTTTTTCGAAGGGTTTTTCAATTCTCAAGAGTTAGTTGATTTTGCAATTGCTCGTGCCAAGGCGGGTACGAAATAGTTTGGTTTCAACTGATCATGGTTGAAATATATTTTACTTGGCATCTGCTTTTAATTCTTTAAATCGAATTCTTAGCAACTTCAATGATTCTTGATGCTGTTCGCTTTTAATCAGATTGTTTTCTTCCAGTGGATCGGCCTTGAGGTCGTATAGTTCTTCTGTATTAAAATTCGGCCAGAATATATATTTCATATCTTTTCTCACCAAGGCTTCAGAAGCTGGAATGAAATCTTTATTCTTGATGATTGCATGTTCATAGAAAAATTCCTGCCTCCAATCTTTAATATTCTCTTCGAGGTAAAGTGGTGCAAAATTTCTTCCTTGCATTGTTATTGGAGGTTTTACCTTTGAAGCGTTTAATATTGTTGGTGCTAGATCGACATTCAAAACAAATTCATCATTTGTTTTTCCAGCTTTACTTTTTGGCATTCTAGGATCCATAACAATTAAAGGTACTCGTATGCTTTCTTCATAAGGGTACCATTTGTCAGCTAACCCATGTTCCCCATGGAAATAGCCGTTGTCTGTGGTAAAGATTACTAGGGTATTATCCAGCAGTTTTCTTTTTTCTAATTCCGCTATTATTTTGCCGCTGGTGGCATCTACTTCAGTTACAAGACGGTAGTAATTTTTCATATATTCTTGATATTTTTCTGGTGTATCGAAACGCCAGTGCCAACGGTTTCTGCCTTCGTTTTTTTCATTTGAAATAAACGGTGGTAATTTTTTGAAATGGCTTTCTGTTGCGGTGACTGGGATCGGGATTTTTACATCCTTATATAATTCCATGCTTTGGGGTTGAGGAAGATATTGTTTTGGGTTCCCGTCAACTGCGTGGGTAGCGAAAAATGAAACAGTAAGGAGAAATGGTTTATCATTTGGTTTTGTTTGAAGAAATTCTAGTGCATCATCTTCGTTTTTTTTTGTTACATGAATCATTTCGCCGTTAGTTTGCTTGATCCAATGGTTACCTGCATAGCTTTTCCCGTAATCATATTTTTCTTTTGGGAAGGCTCCGTTGTGCCATTTGCCTATATGGCCAACATAGTAACCGTTCTTCCTTAGGAGGCTGGGATAAGTTTCTTCCCAAGGTGTTTTAAACATGGCGAAAGCTTGGTTTCCATGCCTTGACATCCATTGACCGGTTAAAAGATTTGCCCTACTTACACCACAAATAGATGTAGTGACACAATTACGTGTGAACCTTATCCCATTTTTTGCCAAGGAATCTAAATTAGGAGTTTTTACAATTGGATTACCAGCACACCCGAGGGTGTCATGGCGCCAATCATCTGCGTATAGAATTAGAATATTCAACGGTTTTTCTGTAGCAGCTTTTAAGTATTGCGGAATGTTCATAGCGAGAATGAAAAACATAAAAACAAGTCGAAAATTTGACATAAACTGATTCCATAATTAAGGCCATGTGATTCTTTGGTCATTATAAAGCATTTTAATCTGTCAGAATATTTGTTTAATTTAAACTTTTAAACAGAATCTATTAAAAAAGCTTGTATTTTATGTCACTAAATACGATATTAATGATGCATTGCGTTATTGGTCATTTTATTTGTTCCCACCTAGGAGTTTGTAAATGAAGCGATTAATGTCTTTAGTTGTAAGTTTAAGCTTAGTTTTTACTGTTATTGGGGAAGAGCCAGCTAAGGTAGCAACTAAGAAAGTTGAAATTGGCAGTCAGGCCCCAGTTTTTAAAATTAAAGATGCTTCGGGCAAAGAAATCAACCTTGCAGATTTAACTGCCAAAGGCGCAGTTCTTGTACGTTTAACTTGTGGTTGTTCAGGTTGTGATCAAGAGTTGGCATATTTTCAAGCGATTCATGATGCTTATAAAGAATCAGGTTTGACTTCCCTAGCGATTTTCAAAGAACCTGATGCCAAAGTTGCAACATATGCAAAAGCAAAGAATATTAGCATGCTTTATGCTGTTGATACCAAAGGTGATAGTTGGAAAATTTTTGATACGAAAACAATGCCTACTAATTTCTTAATTGAAAAAGGTGGCAAGATTGTTGCAATTGCGCCAGGATGCGACCCAAGTGGTTTGGTAGCTAAAAAACTTTCTGAAAAAGTTGCTAAAACTGTAAACACAGAAAATGTGGATGTTAAGAAGCAAGTTGAAGATAATAAGAAAAAGGTCGTTAAGTAAAAATTTAGTTGTTAAAAAGCCCTGCTTGATATTATTTCAAGCAGGGCTTTTTTATTAATTAACGGGCCCGATATAGCTCAAATCTTCCGTTATCTTTTTTGCTAGAATAATTCGCCATAAATGAACCATCATCAGCAAGAGCGCTGTATTCAAAGGTTCCAAAACCTAGTAGTTTCTGACTTCCAGTAAGCGTAAGTTTATCGCCTTCTTTACCTGTAACCGATAGCGTTGCTTTATATCTAAATGGTATAACTTTGAAAAATCGACCAGAAAAAGTAACTTCATAGGCTTCATAGGAGTTAGTTCCAACAGATCTAAAAACAGCTTTCATGGGTCCTTTGTGGCCAGAACCATCGCTTATCCAATTCCCACTCCAACTCCCGGCTAAGTTTGGTGTGTTTCCCTTTTCTTGTGAATTAACAAAAGAACAAATCATTAAACTTGCGATAAATACGCCTGCTACTAATCTTGTTTTCATATAAACCTCGATTGAATGTAATTGTAAAACACTTGAAACTGATTTTAACAAATTTAATCAAAGTTAAAAGTAATATTGGAAAACTAGAATAATAGGACGCGCATAAGGCTTAGTTTTTAATCCATAATTGTGATTTTAAAAAGGAGCATAAATAATATTTTTCATTTTTAAGAATGAATTTGTTTTCGATCAACAAGGATGTAGGGTCTTGGAGTGAGTTGGCAGATATTCGTGTGAAGATTCTAAAAAAAAGATACATTCCAAACAGTAGCAGCGAAGTCAAAGTTTTTTTACAGAATGAATTTGGAACATTAAAATCTCCATAAATTAACTTTCCCTCAGGTTTTAAGCTGAGTGAAACTTTCTTTATAAGATTTGTTAATTCTGGATAAGTAAAACAATCTAGAAAAAAATTTGTAACAACCAAATCATATTTGAATTTTGGGAAATCCCAATCAAAAACATCGCTGTGAATAAAAATCACTTTTGAACTATTGGGAAGCGAAGTGATTCTAGTGTTTGCCAATTCGATCATGTTTCTGCTAATATCAATTGATTCGATTTCAGAATTATCAGTTGATTTTAATAATGATTCAAGAAATCTCCCATTTCCATCACCTAATATAAGTACATTTTTTACTGCACTTAATTCAGCAAGTTGACTTATTCTGCATTGTTGAAGCTGATTTCCGAAACTAATCGTTTCTAGAAAATGATACCACGGTGCCAATTTGTCAAAGCACGATTTTTTCATGCAATAACCCATAATATCCAAGGTGATAAAAGAGATACATCTGCAAGGACCCTTGATATTCTTGGTTTGTTTGAACCTGCAAATTTATTGACCAAAATCAAACAGATTAATGTGATTGCTGCTGCAAATAAAATAGGTTTCTCGCATATGAACATTGAATAAAATATAAATAAAATTAGTATCAAGTCGATTTTTGAAAGTGAATTGCAATTCGATTCCCAAATGTCAATTAACCTGCAGTTTAACCAGCATAATAAACAAAATAATAGTACTGCGGGTAGCCATGTTCTTATTTCTATATTTGAAATTATTACGGGTAGAGCAACCCCCGACCCAAAACCTATTCCCACTAATAATTCTTTACAATTGTTTCTTAGTTTTATGTTGGCGATGTTTGCATGTACTAACAAAAGGTAAATACAAATGAAGCCTACTAATATGAGACCACCTAAAATTAAAGATTTTGAAAGTGAAAAACATAAACATATTGAAGTTGTAAATGTAAAAGTAATCATCGCAATTGTTATTTTTTGATTTCGAGCAACAAACAGATGTCTTTGAGTTTTATAAATTCCTTTCAGCGAATCAAAAAAATGATCCAAAAGATAGATGAACCATACTGTAAAAAAAAGTGAAGCTGTTTCGGTTTTTGAAATTTCAATTTTAAAGTTTTCTGCAAGAAAATGTTGCCAAACAATTGCAACAATAGGTGCATCTAGTGCCAAAATATTAAAAAATAACCACCATGGGGTCGATTCTTTATTTGGTTGTGCGTTTGATGTTGGGCCATTAGAATTAATAATTAAGTTTTCCATAGTTTTATTTCATTAGGTTGCTAAGTCGTTCCATTCAAAATGCTTTAAGCTTTTAAAGTTATCTTTAACCTGTAATTCAATTATGTTTTAAATCTGACAGTATTTGCTAATATTATAGTAGGTGTTTAGATTTGTTTCGTAAGGGTTATGAGGCTTTATGTTCATTTATAATTGTTACAAGCTTATTCTTATAATTATTTTATTCTTGATTTATAATCCTGTTTCTTATGCAGAAAATAATGCTCCAGAATTTACTTCTGTAGGGTTACCTTTCTTACAGAAAAATTGCCTTTCTTGCCATTCTGGTGCTAAACCTAAAGCTGAATTATCTCTTGATGGCTACAAAGATTCAGTATCTTTGATTAAAAATCGAAAAGTTTGGGATAATGTTGTTAAAAATATCATTTCTGGTGAGATGCCTCCAAAGAGTAAACCTAGGCCGACTGTTAAAGAGTCCGAAAATTTCATTTCCCTGGTTCAGTCAATTTTTGATTTCAATGACCGTAACGCAAAACCTAACCCAGGTAATGTTACAGTGCGAAGGCTTAACCGTGTTGAATATAAAAATACGGTGCGCGATTTAATAGGGATTGATTTTGATCCTACAGATAATTTTCCCTCGGATGACATTGGCCATGGTTTTGACAACATAGGCGATGTATTAACTTTGTCACCTGTTTTGATGGAACGCTATCTTTCTGCTGCTGAAACTATCATGTCCAGGGCGATAGTTCCTGATCCTGCGCCTGTTATTAAACGTCATTTATCTAGCAGGTATACTGAACCTTCGCTTTCGGATCAGACTGCCGTAAAAATTATTGAAGGACAGTTTAGAAGGATGGAATCAGATTCCAAGGAAAACAATTTGTCTGGCCCTTTGCATACTAGTTACATGTGGGAAAGTGACGGTGAATATGTTTTTCGAGCGAAAGTATATGGTAATAGTGTTGATTCGAAACCTGTACGTTTAGCTGTTTTAATTTCTGACAAAAATCTTTCTTCTAAGTCGCCTGATTCTGAACTGGAATTATTAGCTGGCAATATTCCAAAAAACTCTTTGATTTTAAAAACATTTGAGATAAAAGCTGACAAGCCTGCCAATGCCGAGGTTATTGAAGTAAAAATTCCTGCAATGAAAATTCGAGAAAAAATACTTATAGCACTTTACAAAACTATGCCTGGTAATGCTGGGAATAAAGCTTTTGTGCAATATATGGCGCTTGATGGTCCTCTCGATAGTCGGCCAACCAGTCACCGCGAATTGCTGTTAGTTGATGCTGGAAAATCAAAAGATATACAGACGCGCGAAGTTATTTCTCGATTTCTTTTTAAGGCTTTTAGGCGCCCTCCTAATCCTGATGAGATTCAACGTTCAATTGCTTTGGTAGATAATGCAATAAAGAATGGCGAAAAGTGGGAGTCTGCCATGCAGTTTGCGATGCAAGCGGTTTTATGTTCTCCCAAATTTTTGTTTAAATTGGAGATGGATGGAAAACAGAATAATACTGAAGTAAGGAAGCTTGATGATTTTCAACTTGCTTCAAGGCTTTCTTATTTTATTTGGAGTTCCATGCCTGATCAGATTTTATTTGATCTGGCGTCTAAAAAACAACTTGGTGCGAATCTTGATAACCAAGTTGTTCGGATGTTGCAGGATTCTAAATCTTCCGCATTGGTACAAAATTTTGCTCTCCAATGGTTGCAGATAAAACGATTGGATTTGGTTTCTCCCGATATTAAGCTTTTTCCAACTTTTGATTTAAAACTTCGTTCAGCAATGAGAACCGAAACAGAATTGTTTTTTTCTTCGATTATTAAAGAAGATCGAAGTATTTTAGATCTGATTGATTCAGATTACACCTTCTTGAATGAAACTTTGGCTAAGCATTACGGGATTGTTGATACCAAAGGTAATATGGTTGGTAAAAAAATAACTCAACCGGGTGGATCTCTTATTAGGGGTGATGAATTTATTAGAGTTGCACTTTCAGATAAATCTCGGGGGGGATTATTAACCCAAGCTAGTATCCTTACTGCAACTTCGAATCCAACCAGAACTTCCCCGGTAAAAAGAGGGCGCTGGGTTCTCGAGCAAATTCTAGGTTCGCCTCCGCCTCCTCCTCCGCCTGATGTTCCTGAATTGTCTGCAGATGATAAATCTGTCGCCCAAGGTTCCCTTAGGCAAAGGATGGAGCAGCACCGCAAAAATCCTAGTTGTGCTAATTGTCATGCCAAGATGGACCCGATTGGCTTTGCGCTTGAAAATTTTAATGCTATTGGCGCTTTTAGGGCTAAAGATGGAAATTTTGATATCGATGCTTCGGGTGAATTTTCAGATGGTACAACTTTTAAAGGGCCTGCAGATCTTAAAAACATTGTTAAACTTAAAAAAGATGATTTTACACGATGTTTGACTGAAAAATTGATGATTTATGCTTTAGGCAGGGGGTTGGAATATTACGATAGGCCAGTTATTGAAAAGATTGTTAAGCATGTTTCCGATAATAACTATAAGTTTTCCTCATTGGTTTCTGCGATTGTTCAAAGCGATGCTTTTCAAAAAAGCCTGAAAGTTGAGAATTAGGTAGTCCAATGTTTGAAATATCTCTTTTTCTGCCTTGCATTTGGTAAAATTAATTGTGGATAATGAGTTAAGTAATTGCATTCGAATTGGAGTTTTAGATGAAACCATTTAGCCTGCTATCTCGCCGAACTATCCTTAAAGGATTGGGCATTTCTGTTTCTTTGCCTTGGCTTGAGGCTATGGGGCCAGTTGCCACTTGGGCTAATGCAAGCCCTAGTCAAAATATTGCCCCTAATCGTATGGCTTTTCTTTATGTGCCAAACGGCAAAAATATGGCTGATTGGACTCCAAAATCTGAAGGCACTGATTTTGATATTACCCCAATTCTTCAGCCTCTTGCTAATGTTAAAGACAAACTGTTGGTGTTAAGTGGTCTTACTGCTGACAAAGCAAGGCCTCATGGTGATGGCGGTGGCGATCATGCTCGTGCTTTAAGCGCTTTCCTTACTGGTGCTCAACCCCGTAAAACTGATGGCACCAATATTCGTTCTGGTATTTCAGTCGATCAAGTAGCCGCTTCTCGCATTGGTGACAAAGTTAGGCTTCCTTCCATCGAGATTGGTTGCGAGCAGGGGGCCATGGCAGGGAATTGCGATTCTGGTTACAGTTGTGTTTATTCATCCACCATGTCTTGGCGTTCGTCCACACAACCTCTTCCCAAAGAGGTTAATCCAAAATTAGTTTTTGAAAGGCTTTTCGCAACTGGCCCTGATGCTGGTAAAGCAAAACGCGAGGCTCGAAATAAAAGCATTCTTGATTATGTTCGTGATGATTCAAAAAACATTGCTAATCAACTTGGTAAATCAGATATTAGGAAGCTAGACGAATATTTTACCGCAATTCGTGATATCGAACTTCGTATTGAGCGCTCTGAAAAACTTCCAGCAATTAAACTTCCTAATACTCCTGCGCCTAAGGGTATCCCTGCAGTTTTCGAAGAACATATCAAACTAATGTGTGATCTTATCGTGCTTGCATTCCAAGCTGATATTACGCGGGTTGCAACTTTTGTTTTGGCCAATGAAGGCAGTAATAAACCTTATCCTTTTATTAAGGTTCCTGAAGGTCACCACGATTTGTCTCACCATGGTAATGATCAAGTGAAAAAAGAAAAGATAAAACAAATCAATCTGTTTCATGTTTCTCAACTTGCATATCTCCTTGAGAAATTGAAGGCCACGAAAGAAGGCGAAGGGAATCTTTTAGATCATTCAATGATTGCCTATGGTAGTGGTAATTCTGATGGTAATGCTCACAATCACGATGACCTCCCTATTTTGCTAGCTGGCGGTGGATGTGGCACACTTTCCTCTGGAAGGCATTTACGTTTCTCCAAGGAAACTCCTCTAAATAACCTTTGGCTTTCCATGCTTAATCGAATGGATATTAATATCGATAGGCTTGGTGATAGCACTGGCGCTCTTGCAAACCTTAAATAGGTTCAGGTTAGCTGTAATAATTCGTATTGATGGGAACTTATGTCAGAAATTGTCGTAGCAGCTTTTTATAAGTTTGCAAAATTACCTGATTTTAAACAGTTACAGGCGCCTTTTCTTGAGTTTTGCCTCTCCGTAAATATTAATGGTACTATTTTACTTGCTGCAGAAGGAGTGAATGGCACTGTTGCTGGTTCTCGAAGTAGTATTGATTCTTTAATTTCATTCCTAAAAGCTGAACCTCGCTTACACGATATTGAACATAAAGAATCTTTTACAAACGAACTACCGTTTGATCGCATGAAAGTAAAACTTAAAAAAGAAATAGTCCCCTTGGGCGTTTCTACCGTAGACCCAAATGAATTGGTTGGAACTTATGTTTCTCCTGAAGAATGGAACGAATTAATCAGCGACCCCGAAGTGGTAATTGTTGACACCCGTAATGATTATGAGGTTGATATTGGTACGTTTAAAGGTGCAATAGACCCTAAAACAAAGCGGTTTCGTGATTTCCCTGCATTTGTAAGCGCTACCCTGGATCCTGATAAACATAAAAAGGTGGCCATGTTTTGTACCGGCGGGATCCGGTGCGAAAAAGCTTCGTCCTTCATGCTGCAACAAGGGTTTAAAGAGGTCTTTCATTTAAAAGGGGGCATTCTTAAATACCTTGAGAAAATACCCTCAGACAAAAGCCTTTGGGATGGTGAATGTTTTGTTTTTGACCAACGAATTGCAGTAGGTAATGGTTTGATTGTAGGGGATCATGAGCAATGTTATGCTTGTAGGCATCCTGTCTCGCCCCAAGATCGTGAATCATCAAAATTTCGTTTAGGTGTTTCCTGCCCGTACTGTTTTGATAACCTCCCAGAGAAAACTCGCGCTCGAGCTATCGAACGCCAAAAACAAAATGTACTTTCAAAAAAACGAAGAGAGCAAACGCCCTGTTCGGATGATTAAAATAATTCAGTTGGTGGTCCTATAAATTTCTTTGAAAAAGATCGCTAGCTAGGCTAATGCAAAGTTTCCCTACTGCGGGATCGTATCTCTCGCCTTCGTCTCTTAAAAACGCATGGGCGGCATTGAATTCATGCCAAGTAAACCAAACTCCTGCAGTTTCAAGAGCTTTATAAATTGTTTGCCTTCCGTCCAAAGGCACATGAGGGTCTTGCTTTCCAAATACCATTAGCATTTCGCCTTTGATTTCCCTTGCCCTTGCAAGCGAATCTGCATGGTCGCCTTTGCCTAGAGTTCCCGAATGAAGGTCGGTAGGATAGAAACAAGCGGTTGCAAGAATTTGGGGCAATATTGCCGCTCTGTAGGCAAGATGGCCTCCTAGGCAAATCCCAACTGCTCCTAATTTTCCATTACATGCCGGATATGCTTGCAATGTTTCCACCGTTGCTAGGATATCTGCATCAAATTCAGCCATTGTAATAATTTTTTTAAGTTCATTACCCCTATTTTTGCCTGCTTCATCATAACCAAGGACACAGCCTGGAAGTTCGTGGGAGTGATAAACTTCAGGCACTGCAACAATATAACCCATGGATGCAAACTTGAGTGCCAATCGTTTAACTGGAAGTGTTTGTTGGAATATTTCAGAATAAAGGATTAGACCGGGTCTTTTCCGGACAGGTCTTCCTGGTTCATCAGGAGAATAAAGATATGTTCTCATGAGACCGCTGGGTGTTGTTATTTCGATTTTCGAATCTTTTATTATCATCTGTTTCTCCAAAGGTTAATTTATCGTAATTGAGTTGAACTATTATCCATAATTTTGATTTACCGGTACTATCTTAATTTGCCTTTCAATATTAGCGGGGCAAAAAGCCGTGGAATCAAATCTTTAGGTTGTTTTAATCTGAATCTTTAATGTCGTTGCGTCGGAATGATTTTTTTTCTGAGGTATGTTTTTTGTTTTGCAGTCGTTTACGAATCTGGGAGTTTGGGATTTTAGTAGGCTTACGAGATACTACTGGCTTAAGAGCGCTTTTTAAAAGTGCGCATAATTTTTGAATCGCATCGGATTTATTCGCAATTTGGGTCCTGTACTTCTGGCTTGTAATAACAATGCAACCCTCTGAATCTAAAAATTTCTTTACTTCATTATTGTTTGCAATTGTTAAAACTTGATCAGGATACAATGCTTTAGAATCCGAAAGTTTGAAATGCAGCCTAACTTTGGTTTCAACTTTGTTAACATTTTGACCGCCTGGTCCGCCCGACCTACTAGTCTCAAAAGTTACCTCAGAAGTGATGATTTCTCTATTAATGTTTTGCTCTCATCGATTAAAACAAGTTGATTTCTTTATAAACAATTGAACAATGAACTTATCAGCTTTTTAAATTTAGATCAACATTGCTGCATTCAAAACCTTCAGCATTCCAAATTTTTGCTTGGTTAATTCCCGCTAAGCGGGCGATCCATCCTTCTGGGATTCTTTCTAACCTAGTATTTTGCCAAGAGGCAGCTTCATTGAAATAATTACGAGCTAGAGCAACTCTATCTTCTGTGTTCGAAAGTTCGTGTATTAAAGCGGAAAAGTTTTTTGAAGATTTTCAGTTTCAGCCGTTCCCTTAATTTCAACTAATCCGATAAACACACCTTTGATCGAGGATGTTGGTAAATCTTCGATGATGCGGATTTTTTTTAGGATTTGTTTGTAAATCAACATTAAAACTGAAATGAATATTAGCCCAATTACCAAAATGTAAATATTGTTCATCAGAAGTTATGCCCAAGCATTTAAAATTTTCAACTAATCAGAATTGTTGATAATAACTTAGCAGTTTCGATATTTGCAAAATAATTGGCTAATTTTTGATTAGTGTAGTACAGAAAATCTTGCCTAATGACTTTTAAAATAGCAGATTTGATGTTGTTTTAGATCCAGCAATTTAGATTTAAGTGTTGAGATTTATGATAATTTGAGAACAGTAATTATCATCTACTGATCGAATTAAGCATTATTATCGAATTTAAGATAAAAGTTTGAAAACAAGCGAAGAGAGGAGGTTTGATCACCAACAATATGTAGCTAAACCAACCGAATAGTTTAGTAATTATTAAATAAAATGGAGGCTAACGGAGTCGAACCGATAACATCCGCCTTGCAAAGGCGGCGCTCTCCCAATTGAGCTAAGCCCCCAGTATGTAATGATTTAAGTTTAAAGAATTCGAACTTATCTTACAAGTTCAATTTCTTAAATTTAAACCAAAACATTTATTGGGCGTACTTGGATTTGAACCAAGGACCTCAGCTTTATCAGAGCTGCGCTCTAGCCAACTGAGCTATACGCCCTCGCATTTTTAACATTTTAGACACCAAGGCCTTAGTGTCAATTGGCGTTGGCAAACATTAATGAGATAGTTGTCAAAAATCGCCCTTATTTTTGAAACGATCCTCAAAATCATTTACCTAGTATTTCCAGCATCTTCTGCATTAAATACTATGTTTAGACCCCAACTTCTTCTAACATATAAAAATACTATCGGTTTTACTCTGATTAATGGGGATTTTCATGGCAGTGGACCTATATTCAGCATGTCCTTGTGGCAGTGGCAAAAAATTCAAATGGTGCTGTTCCTCGGTTTGGGGACCAATTGAAAAGGCATATGAATCCTTTTCTAAAGGGCAGGTGGAAAGCGCTATCGCCCAAATGAAGACCCTTCAAACCACTAATTCTGATAATCCAGAAGTTTTTGGTAGGCTTGCTGAGTTGCTATTGCTAAGCGGGCAACCTACACAAGCTGAGGCTGAACTCGAAAAAGCCTTTAAAATAAATTCCAATTATCCCTTCGGCTACTACCTTCGAGCAGGCCTTCGAATTGATGAAGGAGAATGGGAAGGCGCTTTAATTCTTTTGCGCAAGGCTGCTATTTATTATCATATTGATTCCAAGGACGACCTTGCGCGCGTTTACAATCTTATTTTCCGTTGCGAAATGAATCGAAATAAACCACTGGCGGCTAAAGTTGCTTTGCAGATAGCGGCAAGGCATGCTCCCGCAAACACCCAACTTAAGGAAATGCTCGTTAATTTAAGTGGGCCACAGTCACGCCTGCCTAAGATTATTCGTAATGATATTGCTTTTATTCCAACTGAAAAAACAGTTGATAATCCCTCTTTTGTTGAGTCGGAAGATATTCGCCTTGGAAGTCTTCCCGATATTTTCAAAAAGAAGATTGAGGAAAACCCAGCGGATAATGGTGCAAAATTCAACCTTGCTGTTGCATTTGCCTGGCTTGGCATGAATAAAGAAAGTTCCCACGCTTTAGATGATTTTATCAAGAAGGAAAAGAATGACACTTTGTATCGCAAGGCGGGGGTCTTGCAGGAAGTCCTAAAATTTGCAATCGGCATGGATGAAGAAAGTGACTATATAAATTATCATATTGGAATACCTTTATCGAACCCTGAACCGGTTTCCAAATGGCTTTCTGAATTACAAAATACCCGCAGAATTCTTCCTCTCCATCAAGACAAAGAAAATGGCACCATTACTTTCTTCTTGTTGGAAGAAAGTGCTTCAGGATTGATAACAACTGGGGTCCCTACTAAGGAATTTTCTAAGGTGATTGGCTACCTTGCCATTTATCCGCAAACCATGGTTGCATGGGGCTATGACTCGAAAAAAATCGAGAACTTAAAGCATGAGTTTATTACTAAGCTTCAGATCCCAATTAATCAGATTGTTTCTACTACGAATACAGCGGATTTTGGAAGCGTTTTGCTTCCTGCAGCCATTGTTCCTTTGGCGGCAAAAGATCAAGAGCAGGCTAAGAAAATGGCTTCTGGTCAGATGGAAAAATATTTTGAAGAATCGTGGATTAATCAGCCTCGTAAATCACTGTTGGGAAATACGCCCGTTGATGCAAGTGTTCACCCTGTATTAGCCAAAAAGCTTGCAGGAATTATCGACTTTTACGAAGAAATCCTCGAAACGCAAGATTCCAGTTTGTATGACTTTAACCGGCTGAGGCATAAGCTTTTGTTGGGCGAAAATTTGGCGCAACTTGCGGATTTGGCATCCAAGCCAGTTAAAAACATGAATGCTGCGGAACTTGCCAGTGTTGATTCTGAGGATATGAATCTTGAGCAATTGGAAGAAGCATATCGAGCAGCGATTGCATTGGATGCGCAGGAAGTTGCTTATAAATTTGCAAAGCTTATGCCTGCCAAGGGGTTGGTGCCTGGGCATGGCCTGTTTGTTTCCATTATTAAATATCTTGCTGAAAAAGAAATTGATAACGGCAACAAGCCTGCGATGGTCGAATTATTAAATACGGCGATTGCTAAGTTGAAGTCAGAGAATCTTCCAGAGCAAACTGCTGAACTGCAAATTGCAAAAATGAAAAATTTTGCAAAAGTGAATGATATTTTTCAGGTCATCAAGGTTGTAGATGAAATTCTTGCAAAGCATCTAGACAATGACAAGTTGTTGGTAGCTGCAGCAGAAACAATGATCAAATTGAATCAAAAATCGGAGGCAAAGAAAGTCTGCGAAGCTGGATTAAAATTTGCCAAGGCAAAAAATAAGGGTGATCTTATTGAGTTTTTTAGCGACATGTTAAAATCTGCAAGCAAGTAAGTTTTTAATTTAAGGTATCTTGATGTAAATGTTTTGTTTTGTGAGTGCATTATTTGCACAGCAGAATGAAACAAGAACATGGATTTTTATCAGAGTGCCAAAATGAATATCATTGCTACCGATAGTAAAACTGGATCTGAGTTTGATGATCCAAAATTGTATTTGAATCGAGAATTAAGCTGGCTTGAATTTAATCGAAGGGTGCTTGAAGAAGGGAAAGATTCTTCGGTTCCTTTGTTGGAAAGATTAAAGTTTCTTGCTATTTTTGAATCAAATCTAGATGAGTTTTTCATGGTAAGGGTAGGGGGATTGCAACAAAAGTTTCAGGCTGGTGTTGCAATGGGTTCTGGTGCAGATAAGACTCCAGTTAAAATCCAATTAGAAAAGATTTGTGCCAATGTTAGCCAGATGACGACCGAAGCTTACGATTGTCTGCACAATGATATTTATCCCGCTCTTGAAAAAGAGGGGATTATTTTCATTAAACAGGCGGACTTTAATGAAACAGATAAAGCTCATATTGCAGAAATCTTCAACCGAGAGATTTTTCCTGTTTTGACTCCTTTGGCTATTGATCCTGTTCATCCTTTTCCGCACCTACTCAACAAATCGCTGAATCTTGTTGTGCAATTGCAAAGGCCACGAGGTGGCGAAACCTTGATGGCTGTTGTTCAAGTGCCTGCAGTATTGCAAAGATATGTGCCTTTACCCATTCAAGGGCGGCCGAGTTGCAAGCATGTTTTTACAACTCTCGAAACTATCATTCGTACTCATCTTCCAGATTTATTTCCAGGGATGATTATTGACCACGCAACTGCATTTAGAGTTACCCGCAATAGTGATTTTGAAATCGAAGATGATGATGTTGAAGATTTGCTAAAAACCATCGAAGAAGAGATTCGTAAGCGAAGAAGGGGGATGGCGGTTCGCTTGCAAATAGAGTCATCTGCAACCATTGATGTTGAGAATTTTCTTGTTAAAGCGTTGGGATTAGATGGGATGGATGTTTATCGAACCAAAGGATTTTTGGATTTGACCGGCTTATTTCAAGTCCATGGCTTACCTGGCTTCCCGCACCTTCATGATTCTCAATTTGTATCCCAACTTTCACCTGATTTTGTGAAATTCAGCAGCCCTTGGTCTGCGATTCGTGCCAAAGACATTCTCGCCCATCATCCGTACGAGACTTTTGGCCATACCATGGATTTTATTGAAGCCGCAGCAAACGATGATAAAGTACTTGCGATTAAACTTACCCTGTATAGAACGAGCAGCGATTCTCCAATCGTGCGCTCTCTTCAAAGGGCCGCAGACAATGGCAAAGCTGTTACCGCAGTGATCGAGATTAAGGCAAGGCTGGATGAAGAGCGAAATATATTGTGGGCCAGAGAACTTGAAAAATCAGGTGTTCATGTTGTCTTTGGTTTTGTTGGATTAAAAACCCATTGTAAAGCAGCTTTGGTGGTTAGAAGGGAAGATGATGGACTAAGACGGTATGTTCATCTTTCCACCGGCAACTATAATCCTCAAACAGCTAGAATGTACACCGATTTAGGTTATTTCACCTGCAACAATGATTTTTGTGAAGATGTGTCGGCTTTATTTAATTATCTAACGGGTTATTGTGAGTTGCCAAAGTGGAAGAAATTGATTGTTGCGCCTAGTAGGCTTCAAGATTTTATGCTGGAAAAAATTGCATTAGAAGCATCCGTTGCTCAACAAGGTAAGCCTGCCAAAATTATAGCTAAAATTAATGGCTTGTTAGAGCCCGCGATAGTAAAGGCATTATACAGGGCAAGCAATGCAGGGGTAAAAATAGACATAATTTGCAGAGGAATTTGTAATCTTAGGCCCGGGTTGCCTGGGGTTAGTGAAAATATACGTGTTATTTCTATTGTGGATCGGTTTCTCGAACACAGTCGAATTTATTATTTCGAAAATGGTGGGAACCCTCAGGTTTACATTGGTTCTGCGGACTGGATGGACAGAAATCTTAGCCGAAGGGTTGAAGTTGTTTTTCCAATTGAGCCTCTTGATGTAAAATCTCGAATCATTTCTGAGATTTTAAGTATTTCTCTTAATGATAATACCAAAGCTAGGGAATTACAGTCTGATGGTTCTTACAAAAAAATTGCCCCAAAAGGGAATACTCCTAGAATCCGGAGTCAGGAAAAATATCTTGAGTTGGCAACAAGTAATGCTCAAAAAGTTTCAGTTGAATTGCAATCTGAAATTGCAAATGACCAAAAAAGCGAGAAACAACCTGTAATTATCAAATCAAGAAGAATAAAAAAGAACACTTAGATTAAAGGTGATACGCATGGATGCAATTTTATTGGCCGCAGGTTTTGGAACCAGATTGCGCCCTCATACGCTTACCACTCCAAAGCCATTGCTACCAATCCAAGGTAGACCTATTTTAGATTGGACTTTAGGTTCTTTGCCTAAAGAGATCACAAGGGTTGTAGTGGTGGTTCACTATCTTGGCGAGCAAATTGAAAATTTTATGCATCAGCAAAAGTGGTTTAAAGATTTTCAAATCGTTCGCCAAGACCCTCCTAAAGGAACCGGGGATGCTTTGCGAAGTTGTAGGGCGTTTGTAAAAACTCCAAGCTTTATTGTTTTAAATGGTGATGATCTGTATGGTGCTCAGGATTTAAAAAATCTGGTTAAAGTTTCTGCTGGAGTCATTGTGAAAGAGGTTGTTGATCCTTGGAATTTCGGCGTTGCATCTTACAATGCAGATGGAAGTTTGGAAAAGATGACGGAGAAACCGAAAATTCAAGGTCCAGCTATGGCAAACACTGGTGCCTATCATTTTCCTCAATCGGTATTTTCACAGGAACTTGGCATTTCAAGCAGGGGAGAGTACGAAATAACCGATTACCTTTCAACCTTGGCAACACAACAACGGGTTGATGTAATACCAGCAACTTTCTGGTATCCAGTCGGCACGGTTGAAGCATGGGATTCTGTGCAGAAAATCAATTTATCTGCATTGATCCGTTAATTGAGGAATGGGTTGTTTTTTGCTTCCTCACCTATTGTTGTAGTTGAGCCGTGGCCGGGGTAAACTTTTGAATCTGGTGGTAAGCATAGAAGTTTTTGTTTAATGCCACTAACTAGTTTTTTGAAATCTCCCCCCGGAAAATCACAACGGCCAATGCTGTCTTCAAATAAAATATCACCACCGAATACATGAAATTTTGAATCTTTGGCAATATAGGCTATATGGCCCGGGGAGTGACCAGGTATTTCTTGAATGTTGAAGGCAATATTCGCAAACACCGCATCTTCGCCATCTTTAAGGGTGATGTCTGCGGGGGGTGATACCATTTCAAAACCCAGCAACGAACTTAAATTTAATTTTGGGTTTGTAAGCGCTGGTGCTTCATTTAAACCGATTGCGATTTTTGCATCGGGATAAGCCGCTTTTATACCTGAAACGCCTGCAATATGGTCGGGATGGGCATGCGTTAAGCAAATAGCTTCTAACTTTAAATTTTTCCCTGATAGGTATTCTAAAAACTGATCGACATCCGAACCTGGGTCAAATATGATCGCTTTACTTTTTCCTTCAAGATGAACGATATATCCATTTTCTTCAAAAAACTCTGATGTAACTTTAAAAACCACAATGTTTTCATTATTATTCATATATTTAGGCCCTAAACACTATTGAAGTTTTCAGCCAACATGGCGTATAACCCCATCGTCTTTGTTGATTTCGTAGTTTGTTTTATTTCTAACGCTTGAATAAGCATTAAATTTAATCATTCTATTGATGATCATCGAACATGTTCATTTTCTTGTGTTATTTATTTATAAGGACTAATAATTAAAATTTCTCTTGGTATTATGATGCAAACAATTACCCAAGGCCGCTTTCCTAGGTTGGCATATATTTTTTTTGGTGGAATCCTTGGCGTATTCATCATTGCTACGGGGAATGTTACTCAAGCAAAGCCAGACAATAGCCTAAAGCAAATCGAAGAAGAGATAATACAAGAGATTAAAAAGCATCCATCAAAATCGAACGATTCCATGGATAAACCCCTTGAGTTTATTCTTGCTGCGGTGAAATCGTTTGAAAATGTAAAAGATTATAGCGCTACACTTTTTCAGCTTGAACGTATCAAAGGCAAATTACAACCAGAAGCCTCGATTCAACTAGTGGCAACTGCGGGTAAACCTTTCTTTTTACACATGAAATGGTCTGAACCCAGATCGAGTAAAGGGCAAGAAGCCATGTACACTACAACTAAAGACCCTTCAAAAATGCGCGTCAAAGGCGCAGGATTTTTGGGGGCAGTTGGCTTTATTACCTTAGACATCAATGACCCAAAATCCACCGCAAATAACAGACATAATGTTTCCGAAGCAGGCATGGAAATGCTTATAAAGACTTTAGAACATGGTTGGATTGAAGAAAGCCGAAGAAAAGCAACGGAAGTCTTAGTTAGTGATGTGGTTTGTTATGATCGTCCATGCACACGATTAGAATTAACACACCCTGTTAACACTGATGGGTATTTTCTTTTTTATAAAAACATTGTGTTTTTTGATAAAGAAAATAACCTTCCGATTCGTATAGAAAATTATTCTTGGCCAAAAGATGGAGAAAGCGCTCCTCTTGAAGAGGCTTATGGATATAAAGATCTAAAGCTTAATCCCGGCTTGGATCTTGCCGTTTTTCAAAAATGATCCGACCTTACGGGATTTCTTTCAATGGATTCTAACCGACAGAAGCTTCTAGAAGCATTTAAGTCTCGCGCATTTCAGACTGGGCATTTTGTTCTAGCTTCAGGAAAAACCAGCACCTATTACATAGATAGTAAAAAAGCTCTCTTCAATTCTTTAGTTATCGACCTCTTGGGTGAGATTTTTTGGGAAATTATAGCCCAATTGAATCCTGATGCGATTGGTGGTTTAGAAGTGGGAGCGATCCCCATAACCGCTGCTACACTGGTGAAAAGTCAGCAGCATGGCGTTTCCCTTGAGGGCTTTTTTGTTCGGAAAAAAGCAAAAGAACATGGAAGTAAGCAAAGGATTGAAGGGGTGTTAGCCCCAAGTTCAAAAGTAATCATTGTGGATGATGTTCTTACGACTGGCGGTTCCGCAATGGAAGCTGTTGAAGAAGTTGAAAAAATTGGGTGCAAAGTTGTTGCAGTAGTTTGTATTGTTGACCGACTGCAGGGGGCTAGAGAATTAATAGAACCTCATTGCCCATTCATCCCGCTTTTTACTATTCGGGATTTTGGGGTAACGCCTCAGTAATTTAGTTGGAAAGATTTAAAACTTTATTGGAATTAATCCATAATTGGTTTTCAAGTTCCGTCATAGAAATGCCTAATGCGCTTGCTAGGGTTTTAATGGTGTAGTTTACATAAGATGGCTCATTTCTTTTGCCTCGAAAAGGTTCGGGCGCAAGATAAGGAGCATCGGTTTCAACTAGAATTCGATCGATTGGGCATTTGGCTGCAACATCCCTGAGTAAGTCGTTTTTCTTGTAAGTAATCATTCCTGCAAATGATAAGAACAAGCCTAAACTTAAGCATATTTCTGCATTTTCAAAGGTACCCGTAAACGAATGAAGAATTCCTTTAATTGGGCCATTGTTGTGCATATCATTTTCTAAAATAGGCAGCATGTCATTCCAAGCATCTCTACAATGAATCAAGATTGGCAAATCGTATTTTCTGGCAAGTTGAATTTGCGATATAAAGTAACGGATTTGTAAATCGAAGGGGCAGTAATCCCTAAATCGATCTAGTCCTATTTCCCCAAGAGCAATCGGTCCTTTTTCTTTTATAAATGATTCTAGTAACTCAAGACTGTTCTCCGGGTTTTGTGTAATGGAGTTAGGGTGAATCCCTGCACTGAAATACACTCCTGGATACTTAGTTGCTATTTCTAAGCAACGTCTGCTTGAATCGATTCCTGTTGCTACGCACAAAACCCTATTGTTGGTTTCTTTGGTGAATCCCCCGATAATACTCTCTAAGTCTGTGGAGTATTTTTCATCATCAAGGTGAGCATGAGTGTCAAATAGTGGCATACAAAAACTCTTGAAGTTTACTTTACCAATGTGATTTGAATCAATTCTGATATCGCTGAAGTGCTGGGCATGTACCAAGAAAGCATTAAGTTCGGAAATATGCCAAGAGCAAGAATGGGTATGATAATTGCAAAAGTTAAAATGATTTGAGGAAGTTTGATATCACAAAGGGGTGGCGTACTTGAACTCTCACCCAGAATAATATTTAAAATGCGATAGCATCCAATGATCACAAGTATATAGCTAATACCCGTGATTAATGCTGGAATAAACCCAAATTGCAGCACAGAACCTGCTAATAAAAATAACCCAAGGGAGTTGATAAATCCTGGGCACCCAAGAGTTGCAACCAATAAAATTGAAAATGAACAACCAATAATAGGTGCTTTTTTTAGTGTTCCAATTTTGAAATCAATTATATCAACAAGAATCTGGTCTTTTAATTGTTTCCACAAATAAACCAATCCTGTTATGCACAAGTATCCGCCTAGAAGCCATATCAGCGAACCAGCAAATGTTTTTGCTTTCCAAATATTTGGCGCCCCTGCAAATGAATTCATTATGCCCATATAACAAATGAATTGTAACCAGCAAGAAAGAAATGCGATGAAGCGTTCGGGCGAATTTACAAATAAGAACATGAAGCTTATTGCCACTGTTATCCCAACCATTACCCATGTCAGCCAATGGGCAGAAGAAACTATACCTGCAGGAAATATTTGAATGCCAAATCGGGTGAAAATGTAAATGCCAAGTAATGGAAATGCCCCTGCTAAAAGCATTGCTACCGGCAGGCGAGTGTCTTGATATGTTTTATAAATCAAAGCCATTAATGGAGAAGAGAATCCTAATAGTAATGCTGCGCCTAGAACAGCAAGAAGCGAAAATGTATGTTTGGTTTTTGCAGATTTACTTAAATTGGTTCGCGATTGTGCGACTTGTTCAAGTCCAACGCGCTGGAATGCTAAAATATTGAAAGAATGGTAAGACAAGTAATCCGTGCGTTGTTTTTCAGACCAATCTGGGTGTGCTCTTTCGATTTGTTTTTGTACAATTTCGATCTCACCTTCATTTGCAAATTTGGTCAAATCAGATTTATAACAATAAGTTAAAACGCCCGCTAAAATCAAAAGCCCAATAGTGTTGACAGTACCAAAAATAAATGCCGAGTTGTTTTTGTTTTGTCCTCCCCAGTTCTGGAGCAAAAAGTAATAAGACAAAATACTTATTGCTAGAAAAATTAAAACGATCACGCCATCAATTGCCAGTAGTGTACCTATCAATCCAAATTCGGAAATAAATAGTAATGGAAAAAAATTACCTTCCATGGCTGAACCGAACCATGCGGCAAGTAATGCGACAAAATAAATTAAAGCGACTAAAACGATAATCGCAAGACTTAAGCCATCAAGCCCAAGTAAAAAATTTATGCCTAATTTAGGCATCCAACGAACTTTGGTTACCCAGTCAAAACTTTTATGCACTTCGTAACCAGGAACTAAATCTACATTCTTTCCTCTTTCAAAAAGGGAAGTTTGCATTCGGGTGTTTTCATTATCAAGCACCCCTAATTGCTCAACCGTGTCGTATTTGAATTGAACGGCCATACCTAAAGAGATTCCTAAGGTTAACGCCCCACCAAGGGCAGCAATCCAAGGGGTAATTTGATTTAAACTGAACGAAGAAAAGTAGCAAATTAATGCAAAAACTAGGGGGGTTCCCAATAATGCTAAAAACCAAGCTAAATCTAGTTCCTGCATAGTGATACCTAATTGTTCAAGATTAATAATTAAGTTTAAAACTTTACCAATTAAAATGGTAAACTACTAAGACTTGGTTACCCTATAATGACACTCGGGTGCAACCCCTTATTTTAGCGAATTGCCTAGTTTAACAAACTGGACTGGAAGTATGATTCAGCAAAAAGTAATCCAAAAGTTTAATAAAAACAATAAACATAAGGTTATTGATTACTTCTGGAACAACCAAAAACTTAATTCACGCAGTACCATTGGTAATGAACCAAAAACTAATGGGTCTGAAGTTGAAGGATATCGATCAGATTCAATTGCGGCATTGGAAGCATTGCTTTTTCTCGCAGATGAACCCTTGGTAACAAAAAAAATCGCTTCTGTTTTAGGTTGTAAGAACAGTTCCGAAGTGCGAAGTTTACTAAAAGAATTGCAAAAAAAATATAAAGTTGAAAATAACAGCTTTCATATCGAAGAAGTAGCTGGCGGTTTTCAGTTGCTTTCAAAAAAAGAATTTCATCCTTGGCTTGCAAGAGTTTACGCACGAAATGTTGAAGTTCAAGTTAGTTCAGCCATGAAAGAAACTTTGGCTATTGCAGCTTACAGGCAACCAATTACTCGAGCAGATATTGAGCAAATACGCGGGGTTAATTCTTCGGAAGTGATTAGAAATTTGGTTGAAAAAAACTTGCTTCGAATCGTCGGAAGAGATGTTACTCTGGGAAGGCCTGTTTTATACGGCACAACTCGAAAGTTTCTACAAATTTATGGGTTAAAATCACTCAAGGATTTACCAAAAACAAATGAATATGGAACTCCCGGTGCAATTCCTGATGAAGATGTTTCGTCAACCGAACAATAACTAATCTCGTTTAATAAGATAAGCTGTGTCTACCTCTAAAATAAAACAAATACCTGAAGACTTTTCTGTAGAAGAGCTAACAGAAACGTTGCCTTCCGGGCATGGCGGTTTTTCATTTTATTCGCTCAAGAAAAAAGGGTCGACCACTCCCGATGCAATTCAACGAATTCAGAAATCTTGGAAATTAGAAAGTAGGCAAATATCGTTTGGCGGCCTTAAAGACAAGCATGCAGTTACTACTCAATTTTTTTCAATTAAAAATGGCCCCAAAAAGAATCTAGATCTTTCAGATGTTATTGTGAAATATCTTGGTGAAATATCAGGGCCATACGATGCCAGTCATTTAGCTGGAAACCGTTTTGGAATTATCATTAGAAATATCAATTCTGACCAAGCTAAGAAAACAGATACCATAATTAATGCTTTGCCAGGGACAGGCATACCCAATTATTTTGATGACCAGCGATTTGGTTCAATTGATTCTTTGAAAACCGATTTTATTGCGAAAAAAATGATCCTTGGTGATTTTGAACAAGCATTAAAAATTGCGCTAACTTCGCCTTACACTCATGATAACAAGATGGCAAAAAAGGAGAAAACACTTCTGATTCAAAAGTGGGGGGATTGGGCTGGATTGAAAAATGTTCTACCGCGTGGTCATTCCCGAACATTGGTTGAGTACCTTTCGTTTAATCCCCTAGATTTTAAAGGTGCTGCTGAAAGGCTCCGCCCTGAACTTGGGGGAATGTATGTTACCGCATACCAAAGCTATTTATGGAACAATATTTTGGCTCGATGGATTAACATTAATTTTACACAATCAGAAATTTTTTTAATCAAACTAAAACTTGGGTTATATCCTGGGGTTCGATTTGCTTCTGTCGCAAATATTAAAATAATGGAAGAGTCCTTTATTCCGCTGCCATCTTCCCGCTTAAAAATCATAGAAAATGACCCATTCTTTAAAATAATTAATGAGGTTATGGCTGTGGAAGGACTAACACTTGAAGAAATGAAAATCTCAGGAACCAGAAAACTATTTTTCTCAAAAGGAGAGCGGAAGGCTTTTTATTTTCCAACTAATATTGATCATGAAGTTCTTGATGACCAATTTAACAAAGGTAAAAAAGCTGTAAGAATTGGGTTTGATTTGCCCAAGGGTGCCTATGCCACTCTTTTGATCAAATGTTTACAAACATTGTTTTGGAATAATTAAGATTCACACTTATGATTAAGGCAACTTAATTATAAGTATATGGTTGTTTTTTGTTTAAGCTGTTAGTCCTTAAACTGAAAGGATTTTAGATGTTAATGCACCGACTTATTCATCCTGAGATTAATCGTATTCTTGGCAGGGCAGGGCACCATGCTAAAATTTTAATTGCAGATGGTCATTACCCAGCTTCCACAACTCTGGGACCAAATGCTGAACTTATTCATTTGAATTTTGCACCAAATATGCTTACTTGTGCACAAGTTCTTGATGTTATTTTGTCTGCTGTTCCAATCGACGAAATAAATACCATGATGTATGAAACAACAGGCCCTTATGGTTTACAAGAAGATCCGAAAGCTTGGAATGATTTCCGGTCAATCATTAAAAAGTCGGGCCTAGATTTTGACCTTAAGCCAATTCCTAAATGGGACTTCTATAAGGCTGTAGCTACAAACGACCATATCCTCACTATTCAAACAGGGGATACGGAAAGATTTACCAATTTAATTCTTTCGATCGGTGTCCGAATGGATGACTGATAAATCTAAGAATCCCTTAAACTTTATGATTTTTTGATCTTTATTAATATTCCTTGGAATTGTTAGCTAATCTGACTAATAATTCATTATTAAACGATTATTGAATGGTGGAGGATTTGATGTCCATAAAATGTAATATGAACAGTGCTTCAGTTTCTGGTTTTTTAGAAGAATCAGAATCGAATTTAGTTAATAAAACCGCTATTTCTGAGAAAAATGGAAATAACATGGACGGAAATACAATTGATCTTGATATGATTAAAAATGCGGTAAAGATGATTTTAAAAGCAATTGGGGAAAATCCGGATCGACCTGGTTTGATTGATACCCCTGCTCGTGTTGCTAAAATGTACGCTGAAATGTTCTCTGGTATCAATGGGGACCCAGGCAAGCATTTGCGTGTTACATTTCCTGAAAATTACGACGAGATGGTTATAGTTAAAGATATACCGTTTACGAGTATGTGTGAACATCATTTGCTTCCCTTTACTGGGGTTGCTCATATCGCATACATTCCAAATGGTAAAGTTGTTGGACTTAGTAAACTTGCTCGGGTTGTTGAAGATGTATCTAAAAGACCCCAAGTTCAGGAACGAATGACTCAAACTATTGCAGATCTAATGGACAAAGAATTAAAATGCTCAGGAGTTGCAGTTTTTCTTCAGGCTGAACATTCTTGCATGAGTATTCGAGGCGTAAAAAAACATGGTTGCACAACCATTACTAGTGTTTTGCGTGGTGTGTTTAAAACTAATCTTTCAACCAGAGCCGAAGTCCTTTCCCTGATCAACCAAAAATCTTCCTAGGTTCCGCATGATCATTAGAAAAGAATATAAGTTCTATGCTGCTCATCGCAATGAAGATTTGCACGATAAATGTAGCAATATTCACGGCCATCGGTATGGTATTATCTGCTTCTTTGAGGTTGAACGAACTGGTTCTATCTCAACCCTTTTTTCTGATTTTGATGCTAAGATAGAACCTTATCTTAAATCTAATTACGATCATGCCATGCTGATAAATGTGAATGATCCACTTTACTTGACTCTTTGTGACCACATGAAGCGGACTGGCGAAGATTTTCGCTTTAAAAAATTCAATGAGCCTACGAGTGTTGAAAATCTATCATGGCATCTTTTTAGTGAAATCACTGCCATGGGTTTTATTCTTTCCAAAATTGAAGTTAAAGAAACAGACTCATCTGTTTTTGTTTATTCCAAGCAAGATTGGTTAAATGACAAACTTACTTTTTTTAAGAAATAATAATCCACCGTTCAGATAATTACACATAATTTTTAGGCTGGTAAGCTTAGCAAGTTGTTCATTGGTTATGCAATAATATCCTTGTGAACAGTACCTTCAACATCGGTTAATCTGAAATCTCTTCCTGAATAACGATAGGTCAATTTTTCGTGATTAATCCCCATTAAATGAAGCATGGTAGCATGCAAATCGTGTACATGCATTTTCTTTTCTTCGGCTGCAAAACCAAATTCATCGCTAGCTCCATGAACATAGCCGCCTTTGACACCACCACCTGCAAGCCAAACAGTAAAACCATGATTGTTATGATCTCTGCCTTTAGATCCTTCAGAAGTCGGGGTACGCCCAAATTCGCCTCCCCACAAAACCAAAGTTTCATCCAACATTCCTTTGGATTTTAAATCTTTTAATAGCATTGCAATCGGTTGATCGGTTTGCTGGGCAAGTTGGCGATGTTGTGCAATATCATCATGATTGTCCCAAGGTTGTCCGCCTCCAGTGAATATTTGCACAACTCTAACGCCTCGTTCAACCAATCTTCTCGCAGTAAGGCAAGCTTGTGCAAAAGGTGAACTTCCGTACCCTTCCCGGATGTTTTTAGGTTCATGGTTTAAGTCGAATACTTCCTGTGCTTCAAACTGCATCCGAAAAGCCATTTCAAGAGATTGGATCCTAGTTTCAAGTTGATTATCAGCACCGCCCCTTTTTTCGAGATGCACTTGATTGATTTTTGAAAGGTAATCCATCATTTCTCGTTGTGAAGTTTTTCCAAGGGATGAGTTGGATACATTTTGAATGATTTTTTTAGGGTCCATGGTGGAATTGTTGATATGAGTGCCCTGATAAACACCAGGCAGAAAACTGCTGCTCCATAATTGTGGCCCAACCACAGGTTTGCCTGGACACATTACTACAAATCCAGGGAGATTTTTATTTTCAGTTCCAAGGCCATAAAGAAGCCACGATCCCATGCTAGGCCTAGTGGGTTGTGTTTCACCGCTCGTCATCATTAATAAAGAAGGTTCATGATTAGGTATATTAGTATGCATCGAGCGAATAACGCAGATATCATCAATGCAACTTGCTATTCCCGGAAATATTTCACTGACTTCAACACCAGATTTTCCATGCTTGCTGAATTTGAAAGGAGATTGCATTAAACCGCCTGTTTTTCTTTCAGTGGATTTGTTTGCAATATCGGGGCGTTGGCCATTGTATTTGATTAACGATGGTTTTGGGTCGAAAGTGTCAACTTGAGAAGGTCCACCATTCATAAAAAGGTGAATCAAGTATTTCGCTTTTGGTTTAAAGTGAGGTTCTTTAGGGTTTAACGGGTTACCACCACTAGGAGCACCTTGTAAAAATCCTGAATCTGAAAGAAGGCTTGTTAGGCCTATCATACCAGTTCCTGCTCCCAGATTATGAACCATTTCTCTGCGTGTTAATAAAGACATTGCTCAGTTCTTTCTAAATTTAATCGATGTACATGAATTCATTGCTTGCCAAGAGGGCCTGTGCCATTCGTTCCCAGCGGTCCATTTTGTTTATTGGTTTATCGTTGTTTTCTTCATTAGCATGAAGAAAAAACATTGCCAATTCTAATTCATTTGGTGAAGGCGGCCTCGAAAATAATATTTTGTACGCAGCGTTGATATTTTCTGCTTCTGATTTAGAAATAGCTTGAATTCTTTTTGCTAGCAATTTGGATTGTTCAATAACAAAAGGACTGTTGATGATGAATAATTGTTGCTGTGGTACAGTAGTTTCGATTCGTCTTTCACTGGTGATATTTGGATCAGGGAAATCAAATATTCGCAAAAGTGAATTTAGTTCATGTCTGCTGATTTTTGCGTAAAGGGTTCTTCTTTTTGAATTGTCATCGCTAAGGTTGAAAGTTGGACCGCCAATGGTTTTATCTAGTGAGCCTGCTGCACTTAAGATGGAATCGCGCCAAGATTCAATATCAAGTCGTTTTCTGTTGAATTTCCATAAGTAGGTGTTATCTGGATCAATATTCATGTTGTTCGCGATGTTTTTTGATGATTGCTTAAATGTATCAGAGCAAAGGATATATCTATGTAATGATTTAATCGACCAGCCAGAGTTGATTAAATATTGTGAAAGGTGATCAAGTAACTCAGGATTTGAAGGTGCTTCACCTAGTTTTCCAAAATTGCTAGGTGTTGCCACTATGCCTTTGCCAAAATGCCATGCCCATATTCTATTTGTTATTACCCTTGCAGTAAGCGGATTATCAGCGGTTGCGATGGCATCAGCTAGTTCAGTGCGACCACTACCCTTAGCGAAATTTTTACGATTATCATCAGATAAAATTTTAAGAAAGCGCCTTGGCGCTAATTCCCCTTGCTTAGATGGGTTTCCTCGTATGTATATTTTTAAATCTGATGGAGTTGATTCTGCTATGGCATTTACAATAGGCAAGTTTTCGGGAGTTATTTTTTTTAACTCTCGGTTGTTGTCTTCAAGATTTTTTAATTCTTCTGCTTTTTCTTTGTTAAGTTCTTTTTTCCAAGAATCACCTAAAGCCAATATCCCATCTGCTTCAAAAAAAGCAGCGTAAATTTCAGAGTTCTTGTTCGGTTTATCTTTGGCAGCAGTAGTTTTTTCATTACGTATTATTTTTAAAAGTGATTCTTTAGCTTTGGCTGCTGCTTGTTTCTTTTGTTCTTGCGTGGAGTTCTCTTTTATTTCGTTCCAAGGATCTGTAAAAAATGAGAACTTCTTGTTAGCTTTATTCTTCTCAATAAATTTTACCCATTTCTCGAGCATGACTTTTTCATTCGGGTAATCATTAAATGAGGTTTTGGGATTGGATTTTTTTTGGTCGATATATTGGTAACTTAACTCGTAATATTTTTCGAATTCTAAACAACGCTTTTCAACAAAGGGAAGTCTTTCGCTGTGAATGAAATAGTTTAATTTGTTTTCAGAGTCTGTTAATTTCTGCTTTGCTTTCTCGTATATTTTCAATTCTTCTAATGAGCATACTGGTGTGTTGTTTAATTTTGATGAATGAAATACACCTGCTATTGAGTAATAATCTTGAGTTGGTATTGGATCAAACTTATGATCATGGCAGCGAGCGCAACTAACAGTTAGGCCAAGAAAACCCCTAGACAGCGTATCAATCCTATCGTCAAGTTCATCTGCAATTGCACGAGCTGCATCGGTGTTTTTGTAATATTGAGCGCCTAGACCAAAAAATCCCAAAGCTGCAAGATTCTCTGTTCTTCTTGGTTCTGGAGTCAAATCTGCAGAAATTTGGTATCTAACGAAATCCGTGAATGGCATATCTGTATCAAATGCCTTAATAACCCAATCTCTATACTTATAAGCATCGCTATTGGGTTTTACTCCAAAGGTATGTGCTTGGTCTTCTGCATATCTCGCAACATCTAGCCAGTGCCTTCCCCATTTTTCTGCATATGTCTTGGTTGAAAGGTATTTATCAACAAATTTAGAATAGGCCGCATCGGAATTGTCCCGATTAAATTCTTCAACATCTTCAACAGAGGGTGGCAATCCTGTTAAGGTAAAACTTAGCCTTCGTATGAGTTCATTAGGTGTTGCTTGAATTGATTTTGATAAACCTTTTGCAACTAATTGGTTTGAAATGAATGTGTCAATTAAGCTGCTGGTATTTTTTGCGGTATTAGGTTTTGTATCTTTAATTGGTTTAAAAGCCCAAAAGTTTTTACTCTTATCCCAATCAATTGCTTCTGTGGTTGTCTTTGATTTGTTTTCTCTAGGGTCCGAAGCGCCTTTTGCAATCCATTCTTTGATGTTGTTAATCGCAGTTGCACTAAGTTTTCCTTTGGGAGGCATTTTTAAATCGCCTTGATAAAGTATGGCTTTCATTAAAAGGCTTTTATCAGGATTCCCGGGAACTATCGCGGGCCCGGTGTCTCCTCCTTTTAACAGTGCTGCTTTAGAATCAACCAACAAGCCTCCACGTACTTTCTTTCCTTCTGCATGGCATTCATAACAATGCTCAATCAGGATGGGCCTAATGTTGGATTCGAAGAAAGTAAAATCTTCTGCTTTT
The DNA here is from genome assembly GCA_945897965.1 of Candidatus Kuenenia stuttgartensis. Classification (GTDB taxonomy): domain Bacteria; phylum Planctomycetota; class Planctomycetia; order Gemmatales; family Gemmataceae; genus UBA969. Next base: position 41,468 of record CAMDHK010000003.1, read on the forward strand.
GCAAAATTTGATAATGCATCAAGGAGAAAATAAGAAGCAAGTATATTTAAAACAACTCTTTTATTAAGCATAAATTAATCTTACATCATGGGGTGAGAATATACGGCTAGACCAGTTATTTTAGTTAAATTAACAGGTTTTTGCAAATCATTATTTTAGGTATAAGCCACATATCCCTCCAAGTTGTACTTTCTCGAAGGATTTTAGGCCAAAATGCTTGATTATTTATCAGCGCAGTGGTTTATCGCTTATTGCCACGCCATTGGTTTCCAAAATTTGAAAGTGATGGATGCTAGCGTTTTTACTATTAGTGTAAGTCCACACGATTTTTTTATCTCTGTTCACTTCAATAAGTTTTGTTTCATTTGCTTTTGCATGATGGGAAGTAATAACAGTATTCCCATTAGGAAGACGATGACCGCCACATGCATCATTAATTGGTTTTCCTGGTAAATCATCATTTGATAGCGACCAAACTGTCTGCCCTTTGGGATCAACTTCAATTACTAGATTTCCTAAAGTACAATTAATTAGAGTGTTCCCATCAGGAAGGCGAATTGCAGTAAACGGCCAGTTGGGGGTTTTTACTTCCCAAACAATTTTACCATCTGGAGAATATTCGCGTACAACTTTGTCTAAGAGTTGCGGGATAAGATAATTGCCATTGGGGAGTTTACGAGCCATTCTTGTTTGTAAATGATGATCTTTTGTTTGAGCTTGAATAGGCATATCGACGATGATTTTTCCTTCGCGGGAAACCTCAATCAATCGAGGTTTCGGTCCTGCTTCAGTGAACATAATGTTTCCGTTATCTAAAGGCATAACCGTATTTACTTCTGATTGAGTGCCTTTAAATTCAAAAACAGTTTTACCTTCCTTGGTGATTTCTAGAACAGCCCCGCCTGGATATTCTTTTCCTTTTGATACTGCCAGCAAAGCGTTTCCGTTAGCTAAAAGCCATCCATCTCTTGAAGATTTTGGTATTTGCCAAGAAATTTTTCCGTCATTATCAACAAAAAATGTTTCTGCCCCAAAAACAATGAATGAATGGCTTATTTCAGCAGATAATGAAAAATTTAAATTGGTGAAAACTGAAATTATAATAAGTGGAAGTAAATATAATAATCGTGGTATTGAGGGGATGTGAATCATCATAAATCCTTAATATTTAGTAAGAGAAAAACCCATAGTAGCCATTTTACACATAAATTTTGTTACGAAGTCTAGTATTCTAATCAATCTTTTTAATCAAACCTAAAACATCAAAATAACTATAAAACCAATTTGTAGGAAATTCCAATTGTAATTTTGTTGCTTGAATAAATAAGGTTTAATTACTTTAAATCCTTAAGATTTAATTTCTGTTGAAGAACAACTCCGCCTTTTTCATCACAGACTTGGAATCGCAATATTGGTAGATCTGAAGACCAATCGATTTCGATCATGCCGAAATTTGTATCAAAGTAAGTTAAACCTAAGCGATAAGAATTTATTTCGTTTGAGAATCGTGTTCCTGCCTTTGAAAAGTTACCACTGGGGGTATTAAGACTGCTGGAGGTTATCTCATAAATAGGATAGTTGATCCCAAATGATTTAGCAGGCATTTTCATTATTTCTGCCAAATGCCTGTCCCCACTTAAAATTACAAGGCCGTTAGCATTGGTTTTGCTTATTAATTTGAAAAGTTTTTCTCTTTCAGAGGGGAAATTACCCCACATTTCGGAACCATGTTCATCAGGGATTGCTTGTACGCTTGAACATAACAATCTAATTTCTGCAGGCTGAGATAAAACTTTTTCTAGCCATGCCCATTGAGGATTTCCAAGCACGGTGGAATTCGGATCTCGGTTAGGTGCGTATTTACCACGGTAACCTTCACCAGGTTCACCTGGTTTATAACCTTTTTTAAGTGGACTGCGAAAATAACGGGTATCCAAAAGAATGATTTGAATTCTTTGGCCTGGTTTCCCAATTATTTCTGAATGATAAACACCTTCTTGGGTTCTACGGGGGCTCTGTTTTGCAACTCCAAAAAAATCAAGAAATAACTGTTGGGATTCTTTTTTTTTGGGGTAATCAGCTCCTGCATCATTTCCGCCGTAATCATGGTCATCCCAAGTTGCAAGAATTTTTGTTTTCTTTTTTAATTCTACATATCCTGGTTGTTCGCCGAGCATCTCCCATTTTTTCTTGAGTAATACCATATCTTCTGTATCGCCATAAATATTATCACCTAGAAATAGGAAAAGTTGTGGGTTCTTTTCGATGATTGACGCCCAAATTGGTTGAGGTTTATCCTGTTTCGCACAAGAACCAAAGGCTATTCTAGTTAATGTTTCTTGGGCTAAAAGTTTTTGTTCATTTGTAAAAAACAACAGTAATAATAAAAAAACATTTGTTTTAATATTCATAGTTAAGCTTTCAGGTGTTTTTGAATTTTACTTAATAAGTTACACAATGATTAAGCAAAAAGACAATCCATTACTTTGCCACGATTTAGCTGGGAAGGCCGTTTTTGTCTATCTACTATTTCGGCATCAGGCTCGATGCCCAATGCATGGTAAACGGTAGCACCGAGATCATCGGGAGTGAAAGGGACAGAAACTGGATAGGCACCAATTTTATCTGATTTTCCAACAACATTCCCACCTTTAACTCCAGCGCCAGCAAACAATGTGGTGTAACAGGCAGCCCAGTGGTCTCGGCCATTACCACTAATTTTTGGTGTCCTGCCAAATTCCCCGGTAACGATCACCAGAGTTTCATCGAGGAGCCCCGTGGATTCCAAATCATCAAGCAAACAAGATACTCCCCGATCAAGAGGAGGCAAAAGTTCGTTTTTCAATCGGGTAAAATTGTTGCCATGTGTGTCCCAATTTTGAACCCTACCCATATTTGCCTGAACTACGGGAACTCCAGCTTGGGATAACCTTCGTGCAAGAAGTAAAGATTGGCCAAAGGAGTGATTCCCATACCTGTTTCGACTTGCTAAAGGTTCAAGATTTAAATCAAAAGCTTTGGCAATTTTACCAGAAGCCAAAACTGAGAGTGCAAGTTCTTGTTGATGCGCCAGTCTCTTTGTTGAGGCAATCGATTCTAGATTTTTTTGTTGATCGTTTACTTGCTTTAACAGGAGGTTTCGTTCATTAACCCTATCAATAGCAATTCCAGGGAAAAGCGAAACATTGTCGACCTTAAAATCAGGTTTTGCAGGGTCTTGATTAATTTGCCATGGATCATGCCTTGGTCCAAGGAAGCCAGCATGTTGGCCTGGCCAAGTTAAAGGCCCTTCTAAAAGAAAGGTTGGAAGGTTTATCCCGCTGGGAATACCATCAGATCGGGGCCTAAGGTAATCTAACGCAGAACTAAAAGAAGGCCAATCATCTCTGGAAGCAACTTTGTCAAAAAAACCACCTGGTTGTTGATGCCCTGTTATTGTGTGATGGGTTGCCACTAAGTGGTTGTTTTCTTTGTGTGCCATACTTCGCACTAAAGCATATTTATTAGCACGCATAGCCAGCATGGGAAGATGTTCGGAAATCTGAATACCAGAAACATTTGTTGATATAGGCTTAAATTCGCCTCGGATTTCAACCGGCGCATCAGGCTTCATATCAAACATATCAATATGACTTGAGGCCCCGGTAAGGAAAACAAGAATAACCGACTTAGGTTTTTTAGTATTTAAGGAAGCAGTCAACCCAAGATTACCCATGCCTAAACCAAATAAACCTGAAAAGCCTACTTGAAGTAATTCTCTTCTTATTATGCCTGTGGAGTGCAAATGTTGCTGTTTTTGATTATTCAAGGCGGGATCCCTTAACAAGGATTCAATGTCAATACTTTAGGATAAGCTTAAATCGGCATTTCTGGAAGACTTTTATTTGGAAAAATGGGTGAGAATTCATGTTGGGTTAAATTATTGTCATTAAACAATGATCAATCATAGGTTTTGAGCCCAAATTGGTTTAAAGCCTTAATAACTATTTCGTTTCGTAATAAACTAAGGAATTTAAGAATTTCCGGGCGTTTAATCCTGTTTTTAGGCATTACAAAGTCATACTGTTCTTCGGCAATAGGAATAAAACAAAGGTCGGTATTTTCAACTGCAGATTGTATTGCAATCCCCCAATCGGAACGCTTTTGGAGTATGGATGCAACCACTGCGGTATGGGATTTTACCTCTGCAAGATAACCACTGGGGCGTACATTTTTTAGTAACCGGTCTATAAGAATTCTGGTTCCACTGCCTTTGTTTCGATTTACCATCAAGAGATCTGATTGATGAGTAGCAATGTAAATTGCTGCGGCTAAATCTTTAACTGCGAATCTTTGATCATCTGGCCTAAATACAAAGCCCTGTAATCGCCCGTAACCTTTAATTAATTCAATTTCATTATTAAGAAATGGCTGGTTGTAAGTGTTGGATTGTTCATCCAATAAATGAATACCTGCAATATCGCACTCATTTCTTTTTACCGCTTCCAAGCCTCCAGTACTGCCAACAGGGAGAAATTTCGCGGTAATCCCAATTTCCCTGAGTTTGCTTATTAAATAATCCAATCCAATGCAGTGACTTCCGATGATTACCAAATCTGCAGGTTCGATTTCTTTCCCAATCAGTTGAACATCAACAATTTCATCTGCCTCAAGATATTCGTTTTTTTTGGGTATCACGATAAACCCATCAGCTTTTGCAAAAGCAGTAACCGAACCCGACCCTTTTCCCATTGGATAAGCGTAGTATTGAGAATTAATAGTTTTTTCAGGTTCTCCATTAGTGTTATTCTGGACTAATCCCACTAACAGGAATTCCGTTCTACCTCGCTCAGAATTCACCCTGAAGGGAAGAGTTGCTTTAATGGTTTTTTTGTTTCTGACTAATTTGCCAGCCATGCATTTTAATACAGGCGCTACGAATTCTTGAAAAGTAAATATTGCAGAAGTGGGAAAGCCTGGGAGAACTACCACCGGAATTTTTCGTTCCTGATGATTGACAACAGCAAGACATAAAGGTTTACCAGGTTTTAGCGCTATGCCATGTGCTACAATTCCGGGTTTTCCTAGTTCAGCAACAACTTTATAGGAAAGGTCACCACCGCCTTTTGATGTTCCTCCTGAAAGAAGAATTGCATCATATTTTAAGCAGGAATCCAGAGTGGTTTTTAAATTTTCCCAGTTATCTTTTATAATTCCCAAACAGACAACTTCGCAGCCCAGTTCTCTCACAGCATCAGCAAGCACGGTGCTGTTACTATCGTAAACACACCCAAGAGGCAAAAGCATGCCCGGCGCAATGATCTCATCCCCCGTCGAGAAAATTGCAACAATAGGCTTCCGAACAACAGAAACCATATTTATGCCGAGTGCTGCGAGAACCCCTGTTTCTCGGGATGATAAAACCTCTCCTTTTCGTAAAACGATTTCACCTTTGCTAATATCAGTTCCAGCAAAACTAATGTTAGCTCCGGGTGCAATAGCTCTGTTAATCAACAATCTGTCGTTTTTAAAATCAGTATGCTCGATCATGACAATTGCATCAGCACCTCTGGGCAACATGCCCCCGGTAGCAATTGGTAGAGCTAAATTAAATTCAACTACTGTTCTTGGTTGAAAACCCGTAACGATGTTTTCATCCCCAACTTTTAATGATTTGATTGAATCTTCGGAAGCGCCAAAAGTATCTTCAGCCTTCAGAGCAAAACCATCAACATTTGATCGGTCAAATCCAGGCACATCAATTGGTGCGTAAACATCAACTGCAAGAACTCTGCCTAATACCTGATCAAGAGGGACGGTTTCGCTCTCAAGAGCAGACATATTTAATTCTGATTGGAATAATTCTTCCGCTAGATCGCGATCGATCACATTAAGAAACTGTTTTTGATTGATTGATTCGTTCATATATTTAGTCATAAAGGTTGATTTTTACATTCTCTCCAGAAGGGTAACCTTCGCATTCACCCGGCACCATTAAAAAACCATCAGCAATCGTTGTGGTGCTGAGCATTGATGCCCCACTTATTGCCAGGGGTTCTGCAAATCCGTTATTAATTTTCACACGAACATAATCCATTCGGCCTACCATGGATGAAATTTTGGAAGCGAGCGGGAGAGTTATTGATTTGTAAGGCAACTCACAATTAATCCCTGCAAACTTCCTAATTGCTCTACTTGCAAAAAGGTCATATGAACAAAGACATGACACAGGATTACCTGGTATTAAAAACACATATTTACCATTAATGATGCCGAGTCCAGAAGGGCTAGCTGGCCTTAATGCCACACCATGAATTAAAATTTCCCCAAGTTCTTTTACAAGAGAAGGGGCGTGATCTTCCTGACCAACAGAACTTCCCCCACTGACCAAGATAAAATCTGCATTTGATTTTGAAAGCGCATCACTTATTAATTCTCGTCGGTCTTCTAGAAAAATAATGTTGGGATGAATCTGGATGTCCCTGTAAACCAAAGCATCAAGCATCACAGAATTTGAATCAACAATTTGGTATCCTTTGGGCATAGAACCCGGCTTTAGCAATTCATCTCCTGTAATAAAAATATCCACAATAGGTTTTTTTATAACAGAAACAGAAGGTGTTCCGATCGAAGATAAAATACCAACATCTTGGGGTCGAAGTTTTCTTCCTGCAGTTAAAAGCTCTTGCCCAATTTTGACATCCTCGCCAATTCTGCCAACATTTTTCCCAGGGGGAATAGATTCGATAACTCTTAAAACTTTGTTTTCTTCTTGAGCTAATTCCACGGGAATAACTGAATCAGCACCTTCGGGCATGGGCGCGCCGGTCATTATCCGAACTGCAGTTTGAGTTGTAACGCAGCCTTCAAAAGGTTTACCAGGCAATGATAAGCCAAGGACTTTAAAATCTAAGGGTGAATATGTTGCTGCCCCAAAGGTTTCCTCCCCACGAATCGCATAACCGTCCATTGCTGAACGATTAAAATTTGGAACTTTTACTGTTGATATAATTGATGACGAAAGGACCCTGCCTGCAGCTTTGTTTAAACAAACGACTTCAAAATTTTTTGATGGCGAAATTTTATCATCAATAATAGTTAAAAAATCAACGACATCTTTTTTTTCTTTAAAGCCTTTCATGCGGATATCTGTGCTGTCTTTTTTATCTTTATCTTGTGGCATAAATCAATCCTAAGTAATAGTTTCATGCTTACTTTTTGTTTTAATAATATTATATTAAATGAGTTGGGAATTTATTTGTAACAGGTTATTAAAGAAAGAATGCTCAATTGCAAGTTTTACAAAATAATTCGACAATTGAATCGAGAAGCCGTTTCAAATTTTTGACGGGTGCTCGAGGTCTTGAGTATCCTTACAGTGTTTTATTGCTTGTTTGTTTTGGGATAATTGCTGGCATATCTGTTTCTAACCTTAAGTTATCAATAGGAATTCCAGGCCATGCAATTATCAAGGTAATGATACCAATGGCGCTGGGGTTATCATTAGCGCCTGCAAGGTCCGCAGGGTCAATCATGGGTATTTCCGGGCTGATCACTGCTTTTATTGGCCAAACACTTACCGAAGGCCCTGGTACTGGTACGGGAGCGTATACCAGTCTTGTTTGTACAGGAGTGCTTATGGATTTTACACTGTATTTTGCGAATACAGGCTGGAAATTATATACAGGGTTAATGGTATCAGGATTAATCGCAAATTTGATAGCGCTTTATGTGCGAAGTGGATTCAAATCTTTTTTGAAAATCAACATTTTTGATTTTAACACTTGGTTTCAAACTGCTGCTTTTACTTACCCAATCTGCGGTTTACTTGCTGGGCTACTTTGTGCACTGCTAGTGTTTAAATTAAAGAATCCGTCCAACAATCGTTAAGCAAACATCAAGAAAGATTGCTTACAGCGTTGGTAACAAAATCAAGCATTTTTGTTGGGCATTTTTCGCCAAGGGCATTTTCAACTCCAGATGCAACATCCACGCAATATGGATTGGTAACACTGATAGCTTTGGCAATATTTAAAGGAGTTAACCCGCCAGCAAGAATCCAAGGGCGAGGAAACTTCAATTTTGAAATTAACTCCCACGGGCCCGGAATACCAGTACCGCCAAACATTCCTTTACTTTTTGTGTCCACTAAAATTATTGAAGGTGGAATTTTTTGATTAGAAATTGATTCAAGCTTGTTTTGAACAAAATCTAAGCTCATTGATTCATCAATCGATAAAATACCAATCCAAGGTTTATTTTTAAGAATATCTAATTCAGGAACAGACCCATGGAATTGATAATAATCAATCCGAGGAATGGTTTTTAGGACTTCTTCAACTTGGGTTACGTTAGCGTTGGCAAATACAGCGACTACAGAAGTAAACGGTGGAAGATTATTGGCTATTTCTAATCCGATATCGGTTGAAATATAACGGATAGAGTCGGGAAAGAAATTAAGACCAATTGCATCACACCCAGCATCAACGGCGGCCAAGGCATCCTTAACAGTTTTTAAGCCGCAAATTTTCACCCGGACTCTTTTAATGATATTGACCCTTATTAGTCCAAGATTAAATTAGAATATCAAGCTGCTTTTTTTCTGCTTTCTCCAATTCCAGCTTCAAGATACCAAGTCGGAGGAACAGGCCTGCGATTAAGCTCTTCCGCAAAATTCCAAAAGCAGACACAAGGTTCACCAGGTTTCCATGAAAAGAAAGCTTTGCGATTATTTACCAGCGTAGGAAAACCTATTAATCCTAGTTCTGGAACTAAAGGTTCCACACCAATATTCTTTATTTCAATTAACGTGTTTTCAAGGGTCATTTCTGTTACATAGAGTTCGTCTGTAACTTCGTAGCTTTTTCTTCTTTCTTTCCAATTGAGCTTGTTTTTTTTCTTTTCGTAGAAATTCTTTTCGGATCGTAAAATCCTAACCCTAGAAGATACACATTTTAAGTCTTCTGCGACCCTGCTTGCTAAAGGAAGCATGGATTCAGCAGTTTCTAAAGTCATAATGTCCATGAACATTTTCCTGAAGCTAGGAGTCTATAGTAATTCTAATTTCTTTTAATTAATTCGGAATAAGCAAGATTCGACCTAAACCTATTAAGGTCAATTCGTAAGGAGAATTATTTAAATGGTGGGAATATTGAATACTGTTAACAATTATGCCGGTTACTCATAATTGCCATTTGGGTAAAGAATGATAGTTGTAAGGAACAAACATCATTCTTTCCACTGAACAAAGCCTTCCAAGGCAAAAAATTCGGGAAGGCCAAGTTGATCAAACATCCTTGCAGTTCCAAGGTTTCGATCTTCTGCACGCTGCCAGAACTCTCTTCGGTCTGAATTTCCGGGAAACATGGCGCGATCTTTTTGGGATTGATGGCGAAATATTGCCATTTTCTTTCTTTCAAGTTCTTCCGGGCCTAAAGGGACGACTCTTTCTAAGTCTTGGGGTTCCCATTCTTCCCAAGCACCACGGTAAAGCCAAATTTCAGAGGAATCACCTTTGGTTCTTGCACGCCGAACTGCCTCAAAAATTGCCTCTGCGCAAACCCTGTGGGTACCATGAGGGTCCGATAGTTCGCCCGCCACATAAATTTGATAGGGATTCAATTTTGCAATCAAATTTTGAATGTCATCAATATCTGCAGGGTGAATAGGTGCTTTGGCAATGGTTCCTGTGCGATAAAATCGCAAGTTCATGAATTCTAATTGTTCGGGGGGTATGCCACATGCAAGTGCCGCTGCTCTAGCTTCCGTTTCCCTAATTAGGGATTTAATTTTCAACAAATCATCGGTATCAGATTGCCCCGGTACTTTTTTATCCAAGAAGTTTCTTACTCTTTCCTTTACTTGATGAGTTTGTTTTTCATCAATTTCGAAAAGACTATTAAAAGCGGCAGCATAATCGGTAAAGCGCCATGCATCATGATCAAATACAGCAATGTTTCCACTGGTCATGTAAGCAACGAAAACCTTATGGCCCTGTTCGACAAGACGAATCAAGGTTCCCCCCATACTAATTACATCGTCGTCTGGATGTGGGCTGAAAACAAGAATGTTTTTTTTAACCGTTCCTGCTGGTTCATTACAAATGGTATCCATCAATTGCTTGAAAACCTTCAAGCCCAATACGCTAGCAGGCCCGTGTTCTCTAAGAAGTTCATAAAGTTCGTGTTCACGAAAATCATCATCGGAAAGTTTTAACAATCCTTTGCCCGTCTTTAGGCTTAGCTCGATAACAGCTTTCCTAATTAAAGTATCATTCCATGAAACAGGTCCAACAGCCCAAGGCCTATCGATTGCAGAAAGGCTTTTGGAGGCAGCTTGATCCAAGATATAAGTTGCATCCTGATGTTCTTGAAGGAAACTTGCGGTAACATTTTCAGAAACAGGGCCTTCTAAAGCTTTTGCAACAATCGGTGCTTTGTGTTCACCATACGCCATTAGGATAACTTTGCGTGCATCCATAATGGTGCCCACGCCCATGGTAAGGGCACGAAGTGGGACATTTTCTTCCCCAAAAAAGGCTTGTGCAGCGTCTCGACGAGTAACAGCATCTAAAGTGGCAAGTCTGGTTCGACTATGACGGGTGGAACCTGGCTCATTAAAGCCCATATGCCCGGTTCTACCTATGCCAAGGAGTTGTAAGTCAAGCCCGCCTGCTTGTCTTATTTTTTTTTCGTAGTTAATGCAGAATTCTTCAATCTTTTCAAATGCTAGGGTGCCATCTGGAATATTAATTTGATTATCTGGGATGTTTACATGATCAAAAAAAGTTTCACGCATCCATCTTCGATAGCTTTGAGGGTGAGTGGAATCTAAAGGATAATATTCATCAAGGTTGAATGTAATCACCTTGGAAAAATCTAGCCCTTCCATTTTGTGCATGCGAATAAGTTCGCGATATAAACCAACAGGTGTTGAACCAGTTGGAAGGCCCAAAACAGTAAATTTGCCCTGAATCAAGTTCTGTTTTATAATTTCTTCAATCTGAAGTGCAATATGCCTTGCAGCTTGATTACTAGTTGAAAAAACAAGAGTTGGGACCTTGGTGCGCGGGATGTAGTGTGATGCCATAGTTTTTCCAGACATAACCAATTACATGGTGATTAATAATTCCTATCTATTTAACAGTAGTTTATCATATGATGCCATAGATAAGACTTGTAAAAATATCGTCATGTTTTTGAGATAAAGAATAAAATTGACCCGAGGATCTAAGGCCATGTACATTTTTCTTAATGGTGCAAAGCAAAATGTAACCGATTTGGTCACGGTGGATGGATTATTAGCGCAATTGAAGCTTGAAAGTCGGAAAGTTGCGGTCGAATTAAACAAAAAGGTAATTCCACTTAAAGATCATGGTCATACTGCTATTAATGAAGGCGATTATGTTGAGGTTGTGACTTTGGTCGGTGGAGGAAGTGGAGAAGAGCTAAAAATGGATACTCCCTTGAAAATTGGGAAATTTGAGTTTAAAAGCAGATTAATAACAGGAACAGGAAAATATTCGACTCTAGAGCAAATGAAATATTGCCTAGATTTAAGTGATTGCGAGGCAACGACAGTCGCAGTTCGAAGAGAAAGGCTTGTTGATAAACAGGGTCGTAGTATTCTTGATTTTCTTGATTTAAAAAAACTCGTGATTTTGCCTAATACTGCAGGGTGTTACTCCGCTGAAGATGCAGTAAGGCACGCTCGATTAGGCCGTGAATTGCTTAGAAATCTTGAAAATCCAGGTTCAGAATGGGTCAAATTAGAGTGCCTTGGCGATCCTAAAACGTTGCTGCCTGATCCTTTTGAAACCCTTAAGGCAACCGAAATACTCGTAAACGACGGTTTTCAGGTTCTTGTTTATACCAGTGATGACCCAATATTAGCGCGAAATTTGCAAAAAGCAGGTGCGACTAGCGTAATGCCTGCAGGGAGTCCTATTGGCAGCGGCCAAGGTATATTGAATCCCAATAACATTCGAATTATTTTGGAGTTTTTGAAAGGGGAAAACCCAGACTACCCCGTTATTGTTGATGCAGGGGTGGGTTCTGCAAGCGATGTGGCCAAAGCAATGGAGTTAGGATGTGATGGCGTCCTGTTAAATACCGCAATATCAGGAGCAAAATTTCCAGAAAAAATGGCTTTGGCGATGCGCTGGGCCTGTATTGCTGGTAGATTGTCTTATCTTGCTGGAAGAATTCCGAAAAAGCTGTATGCACAAGCTTCAAGTCCTTCAGAGGGGCTTATTTTCTAGCAGATTGTTTATATATTACTTACATAGCAAGGATTACCCTAAATTCGGAGGCTTTAGTTCCATGGTTGAGAGAAGAATCGAACTGGATCGCAGATACCAAAAAAAGAAAAAGATGACCAAGCTTAAGCAAAAGCTTGCCATGGCTAAAGATAATCGTGAAAAAGAAATAATTGTCAACAAAATCAAGGTTATCAGCCCTTGGTGGACTGAACCTACCAAATAATTACCTTATCAACTGGTAAAATGAAGTGCACCCGGATATATTTCCGGGTGTTTTCATTTATATTTCGGCTTTGATTGGAGAATAAATAATGGCAATGGAATGTGTTGCATCAGCTAGGAAAGCTGAATCGATAGGTAAAAAGTTTACCATTAAAGGGTGGGTAAGAACGCGCAGGGATTCTAAAGGTGGTTTTAGTTTTCTTGAAATAAACGATGGCTCAAGTTTTGGCAATTTGCAAGTAATCGCCAACAACACTTTGCAAAACTATCAAACGGATATTTTGAAAATAGGCACGGGTTGCAGCGTGGTGATCGAAGGCGTAATCAAAGGCTCCCCAGCAAAAGGCCAAGAAACAGAATTGGTTGCAGATTCAGTTCAGGTTGTTGGCTGGGCCGACCCTAACACCTACACAATGCAGAAAAAAGGGCACACTTTTGAATATCTAAGAACCCAAGCACATCTAAGGCCAAGAACAAATACCTTCGGGGCTGTTGCTCGGGTTCGCAATCAGATTTCTAAATCAATCCATGATTTTTTTCAGGAACAAGGTTTTCTTTACATCAACACCCCCATCATCACCCCAAGTGATTGTGAAGGGGCAGGGCATATGTTCAGGGTTACAACTTTAGATTTTCTTAACCCTAAAACAATCGCTAAGGCAGAAGACGATTTCTTTGGGAAACCAGTTTTTCTCACGGTTAGTGGGCAACTCGAGGGCGAAACTTATGCTTGCGCCCTAGGGAAAATCTATACCTTTGGCCCCACTTTCAGGGCTGAAAACTCCAATACTTCTAGGCACCTTGCGGAGTTCTGGATGGTCGAACCCGAGGTTGCTTTTAATGATCTAATTCAGAACATGGATCTCGCTGAATCTTTTATTAAAAGAATTATTCGTGATGCATTGAATCAATGTGGCGAAGACATGCAGTTTTTTGAAGATCGAATCGAAAAAGGACTCATCCAAAATCTCGAATTGGTACTCAATAAAGATTTTCAACGAATCTCTTATACTGAAGCTGTTGAAATTCTTAAAAATTGTGGGCAGACTTTTGAATTTGAAGTCGCTTGGGGCAAAGATTTACAATCAGAACACGAGCGCTATCTTGCAGAAAAACACTTTAATGGCCCTGTCATCCTGTACGATTATCCCAAAGAAATAAAAGCTTTTTACATGCGACTTAACGACGATGGTAAAACCGTTCGGGCCATGGATGTATTGGTGCCTAGAATTGGAGAAATAATCGGAGGTAGTCAAAGAGAAGAACGCCTAAAGATCTTAGAAGCTAGAATGAAAGGTGCAGGTTTGAACCCTGAGGATTATTGGTGGTACTTGGATCTGAGAAGGTTTGGTGGCGTGCCCCATGCTGGGTTTGGCTTGGGTTTAGAGAGGTGCGTTCAATTTATAACAGGCATGGCTAATATAAGGGATGTAATCCCATATCCGCGAACACCAGGCAGCGCAGATTTCTAAGGTTTAATTAAAAAACTTATATCGAACTATGCAATAAAGGGCGTTAAACCCGTCTTTAAGGCCTATTTTTTTGCCTTCTTCATAGGTTCGCCCATCATAACTGACAGGAACTTCAAAAACACGCCATGCAGGTTTCTTTTTCTTGGCAATTTTAGCAGTGAATTCAGGCTCGAATCCAAACCGATTAGATTTGAGATCCATGCCTTCCAACACTTCTTTTTTAAACACCTTGTAGCATGTTTCCATGTCGGTGAGATTAAGATTAGTAAGCATGTTTGAAAGTACGGTAAGAATTTTGTTGGTCACCATGTGCCAAAAATAAAGCACACGATGTTTTTCGCCAATAAATCTTGAACCAAAAACAATATCCGCTTTGTTTTCAATAATAGGTTGCAGTAACGACGGATAATCATCTGGATCATACTCCAAATCCGCATCTTGAATGATAATAACATTGCCAGTGCAGAGTTTAAACCCATCCCTGAGGGCTGCGCCTTTACCCTGGTTTACTTTCTTGTAAAGGATTTTTGTATTTTCATCTTCAAATTGGGGAAGCATTTCCCTAGTGCCATCAGTGCTAAGATCATCAACCAGAATAATTTCTTTAGGTATGGGAACCATCCTAACTCTGCGTAAAACCTCAGTAATCCAGCGTTTTTCGTTATAAACAGGAATCACAACAGAAAGCTTGAAGTTTTCAGGTATTTTGTAAAGCCCTATAGCTCTGCAATTATTCAAACCAATCATGTCAGCCAGCTTTTCTATTCTGACATTATGCGCTTCAACATCTTGCCCAGATGACGAAATATTTTCTCTGCCCTGATCCATTAATAAATCCTTCCAGTTATGAAGATAATCATTTATCGGTAATTACATTGGTTTTGGTCAAGCTCAAAGGTCTTATATCGTGCTGGCATTGACATAAAATTGGCGAAAACTTAAAGATGCTAAACAGTAGATAAACATTGCCGCTTTAGCATGGATGCTAGTAGATGTGGTCTTTAATCCCAGGGAGGGGAATCAAAAAATGGCTGATACAAATCAAATGAATGTTCCTTTGTGCGATTTACAAGCACAATACATGTCAATTAAACCTGAGCTCGAAGCTGCAGCCTTAAGGGTGTTGGCATCTGGGCAAGCGATACTTGGGCCCGAAGTTACAAAATTTGAAGAATCAGTCGCAAAGTTTTGTGGCAGTAACTATGGTGTCAGCTGTAATTCTGGTAGCGATGCTCTTTTGCTTGCTTTGTGTGCTGCGGATATTGGGCCTGGTGATGAAGTTATAATCCCACCCTTTACTTTCTTTGCTACCGCAGGTGCGATTTGCAGGACAGGAGCCAAGCCTGTTTTTACAGATATTGATTATGCAACTTTTAATATTGATCCCATGCAAATTGAAAACAAAATAACTCCCCGCACAAAAGCGATCATGCCTGTACATCTTTTTGGTCAATGCGCCGACATGGAACCTATTTGGAGAATAGCCGAACGACACAATTTATTAGTCATCGAAGATTCTGCACAATCCCTAGGTGCTGAGTACCAAGGAAAAAAGACTGGAAGTCTGGCTGCCTTGGCGTGCATGAGTTTCTACCCGACAAAAAATCTGGGCGCCTTTGGTGAAGGTGGTATGGTGATTACCAACGATGCAGAATGGGCAAACAAAATGAATTGCCTTCGCGTTCATGGAATGGAACCCAAGTACTATCACAAGTACATAGGTTGGAATGCCAGAATGGATGCAATTCAAGCTGCATTTTGTAATGTGAAGATGAATTATTTAGAACAATGGCTTAAAAATCGTCAAGCTGCTGCAGCAAGATATGATTCTATTATTGACGAAGAGCATCTAGGAAGCTTTTTGAAAAAACCGACGCGCAAACCGAATCGCAATCATACCTTCAATCAATATGTGGTAAGAGTTGGTGGCGGTGAAAGGGACGCATTGGTTCAATACTTGCGATCTGAAAAAATTGGTTGTGAGATTTACTACCCTCTACCTTTACACCTTCAGGAATGCCTTCAATTCCTAGGCCATGCAAAAGGTGATTTTCCTACCAGCGAAACGGCTTGTAATGAGGTGATGGCACTTCCAATGTTCCCAGAAATTACTGCGGAACAGCAAAGGCTCGTTATTAGGACTTGTGCCTCTTTCCTGAGGCAAAAAGTTCGAAAAGTGGCTTGATCTATCTTTTTAATAAATCAAGCACTGCAGATACCGTCGCGTTGATGCCTGTCTCTAAGGATGCAGGCATATCGGGGTGATAATACTCTGAATGCAATGATGGTAAAGAGGCGTTTTTGTTTATCAAAGACCCCTCATATTTTTTCTTGGCTGCAGTTCCTAAAAAAAACATACACGAAGGAATGCCTGCTTTACCATACCTGCTAAAATCTTCACCCCACATTACTTGCTCAGGCATTGAAACAAATTCTTTACCCAACTTATCTTCCCAAACTTTCCGCAATCTTTGAGTTAAAGGAATGTCATTGGATAAGGCTGGAGTAAATTCATTATTTCGAATTAAAATTTCTGGCTCTGGGGCATTGGCTCCAATCGCAGCAGCTTTGACTATGCGTTCTATTCCACTTAAAACCTGCTTGCGCACATCATCTTTGAAGGTTCTTACAGTAAGTTGGAGTTTAACTTCACTAGGAATGATATTGTGCTTGGTCCCCCCATGAATTGAACCTACTGTAACAACAGCCGGATCAAGTGGGTTCACCTCTCTGCTTACCAAAGTTTGCAAATCTAGGATAATTCTTGCAGCAAGAACTATGGGATCAATGGTGGCGTGTGGAGCAGCACCATGTCCGCCCTTACCTTTTACCACAATATCAACGGAATCAACATTGGCGCATGCAAGTCCTTCGCGAACAGCAATAGTTCCCGCGGGCCTTGAAGCATCGCAATGTAACGCTATGCAAAAATCGGGCTTGGGGAAATCCCTGAATAACCCATCGTCCAGCATCGCTTTTGCGCCCGCACCAATTTCTTCAGCAGGCTGAGCAATAAAAACCAAAGTGCCGGACCAGTTGTTTTTTATTGAAGTTAAAATCCGGGCAGTTCCTACCCAGTTTGTCATATGCAAATCATGTCCGCATGCGTGCATGACTCCCGTATCTAATCCTTTATCATTTCGGGCCACAGCTTTGCTTGCATAAGGTAGTTTTGTGTTTTCAAGCACAGGTAAAGCATCCATGTCGGTTCGCACCAAAACAGTTGGCCCTTTGCCATTCCGAAAAACACCAACAATTCCAGTTCTTCCGATTTTCTCTTTAACTTCAAAACCAAGTTTTTTTAATTCTGAAGCGAGAACAGCGGCAGTCTTAAATTCTTGGAAGGATAATTCAGGGTTTGCGTGAAGATATTCATAAAACTTCATTAGTTCGGGTGTGTGATTTGTTGTAAGCTCCTTGGAAAACTCCTCGCTAAAAGCAGAGGTTGTGTAAAACATCTGGACAATAATAAAAACAAAACACAAATGTTTGAACATGAACATGAGAGGTTTCCTCGGGAATACTTTGGTGAATCAAACCTTTTTAATGTTTTATACCGGATTTAACTTTACAGTTAGCGAAATTAGCTATAATTCCAATTGTGGTTTTGGTTACCTTAAGGAAGGGGATGGTCATGCAGTTCAGAACAATTCCGCTTGCTCAAAGGCAAGATATATTTTTTAAACTTGTTACTTTGCAGGATGCGAAGAGCAAAGGCATCAGAGAATCTAAAAAGATTATTATCGATCAATTTCAAATCGATGATGCTACTCTTGAAAAAATCACTGAAGAAGGAATGGATCGTAATTGGCCACCTTTATCAGATAGTGAAGAAGATGTTCAGGTTTCTGATTCTCATGTCGATGCGGATTCTGTAAAATCGATTGATTCGGATGAAGAAGCGATTGAAGCCATCGAGTCAAATGAAGAAACAACTGAATCTACCGAAGCAACTGATGATGAAGTAACGCATTTACCCGAAGCGTAATCCCTCATCTGGTTGCTGATTAAACAATTAACGATAATAAAAAAGGCCCCTGTTATGGGGCCTTTTTGTTTTTAACTAATACTACTTTATTTGCTCTAACAAGAATGTGCCCTTCTTATTAGAAGAGATGATATCTAATTTGCCATCACCGTTGATATCAACAATAGCAAATTGAGTTCCAATCCCCGAATCATTATCTAAAACAACAGGATTGAAAGTGATAATACCATCCGAGCTTTTGCTGCCTTTAAGCATATAAACATAAGCAGGTAAACTTGAACCAGGCTCACTTTTCCCATGAGAATAAAACCTTTTGCCTGTGACCATATCTTTTACGCCATCCCCATCTAAATCTACAAAATGCATGGCGTGTGTTTCAGAAACTAACTCAGGGAATAAAACCCGAGTATTAAAAGTTGGTTCCTTAGCATTATCTTTGATCTGCTTGTGCCACCAAATCCCATATTTATGTGCTGAACTAGAAAGTACATCAACCAATCCGTCACTGTCCAAATCGATGGCGTGCATATCTGCGGAAGAATCACCAATTTTGGCAGCATGAAATACCCAAGGTTTTCCTTCATATTTGGCAGGTTGTTCCCACCACCCGCCTGTACAAATAACATCCATTCTGCCATCTTTATTGATATCCCCGATCCCTAAGCCATGAGCGTACTTGAAAGTTCCAGGTATCTCTTTGCCTTCCGAGCTTGGCAAGCTAATGGGATTCATGGTCCAAGTTTTAGTTGGATCATCACCATTAGGGGTAAAGAAAGCCATTTGCCCCATGTGCTCCTGTTTTGCAGGCTGAGTACCCATGAGAAGAACTTTTTTCCCGGTACCCAAAAGATCAACATAAAGGGGGGTTTCGTTACATGCGCTCGACCAAATTTCGTGCTGCTTCCAGTGCCCATCTTTGCCTTTGGGATTTTCAAACCAATGGCATGGCGCACCTGGAAAACCAATAACGATTAAATCTGGGTATCCATCTTTATTAATATCGTCAGCCCAGCAAGCGAAGGATTGACTATATCCTTTAAGGCCATCGCCATAATTTCCAGGTTTTCGAATTTCATGCATTTTCCAGCTCGGGGCTTCGTACCAAGCTTCACCGTTGAGAATGTCCATCTTTCCATCTTTGTTCACATCAGCCACTGCAACCCCTTCAGACCGGAAAACCGTGTCGATCGTGGTTTTCTTCCAGTTTGGGGATGGGGGCAAAGCTTTAACGGGGTCAGCATTAACGGTAAAAGCCAGAATAGGCAGAAAAACAAAAGATAACGTCATAGCAAACTTACTCCGAGGTATAGGATATATTCCCCATATTTACTAATGGGTAATTGAATCGTCTGCTTAATATAATTGATAAATGAATATTTGCGAAAACAAAAATGTATTCAGTAACAAATTAATTACACAAGGTTGGGTATCGATTTTGCCGGAACGGAAATAATGTTTCAAACCATTTTTCTTAACATCTTTTTCACAAAGAACTTAATTTTTACTAAACTTTTATTAGGGAAGACACTTGGTTCGCTTTACAATTAATCAAGTTGGTACGAAGCTATTAAAAGGAAAACAAACATGAGCAAAAAGATGTTGGACTTGGTTCTTCCCCGAATTGCAAGAGTACTTAGCCGCCAGTTAAAAAGTTATCGCGCAGGTACAATTGATGACGCAACTTTTTCAGACAAATTTGATTCAATTCTTCAACAACAATGTGAATGGCTTAACAAACAAGGTTTTCAAAGTGTCGATGCATCAATAACAGTGCACGCAGCCCTGATCGTTTTAAGTTCCCCAGGGTTAAAAGCCGAATCAAAGCGTCTTGATACACCTCTTGAAGTGATCGAATTCAGGGCAATCTGCGAATCCGCCAAAGATCTTGGCGAAACACTAGGCGTTCCAACTTACGAAGTAGTGGAAAAACTCAGCAGCTTGCTAGCATTTCATATGAAATAACTACTTTACCTGTTCAGGCTTTTGACTAATTCCTGAAGGTTTTTTCTGTTAATCGGAAGGTTATTGTTGTCAACATAATCAATATTAAGGGCCTCCCAGCCATCTTTACTAGAGGTATCAACTTTAATAACCGCATCCCCAAGATATTTTTTGTTTGACACAACCCCGAAGTATTCCATTTTTAAGTTTATTTCTGATCTGTTTTCCTTGTCTTTTACTTTCACGATTTCATACTTTACCATTTCAATTTTTTGGGCTGTTGGGTGAACAGCCTTAATCAAAGCTTTTCCCAATTCAGCCATGAATGTTTTTTCTTCTGAATTCCTTTTCTTAAATGATGGAATGTCATCGTTTATCCAACTTCGGACACTAGCCCCAGTCACTAAAAACACGAATCCTGCAAAAAAACAAAGTGGTAGCCAGTAATTTTCCTTGCTATTCATTATCTATTCCTCCTTAATGATTTACTTACCCAATTCAAAAGGATCTTTGTCATGAGTAAGACTAAATTACACGTTCTGTTTCTATATTCGCTTATTTGGATCATTTATTCTACTAATTTAATTAATGCTCAAAAATTTTTACCTAATACTACACTTTTAGAGGCAGGTGATTTAGGAACCAAAATGGTTTCGGGTATAGGAACTTGGTTGGATACAAAGACATTAGAAAACCAAACTTTAAGAAACGATAAATTTCTAAGTAATGCAAAAAAAGATTCGTTGGATCCAAAAGTCTTAGAGCAAAAAAAACTAACTTTGAAAAAGATTTTAGGGATAATTGATGCTCCCAAAAGTACAGAAGATTTAGAACTCCTTGAAACCCTTAATAATCCAGCGCTTATTTTTGAAAACAAACAATACAAAATCCTTAAAATTCGCTGGCAAGTTATTGAAGGCCTGCACGGCGAAGGTTTGTTAATTGAACCAAAAGGAAAGCCAATAGCCCAAATTGTTGCCATTCCCCCTCCTGATATTATTCCTGAAAGTTTCTGTGGGCTTACCAATGATAAATTAATTCCAATGGGGAAAATTCTTGCAGATTTAGGATGCAGGGTTATTGTTCCAACCCTTATCGATCGAAAACAGGGCTTTTCCAATAACCTAGACATTTCAAGAAAAACCAACATTCCAAGACGTGAATTCATCTATCGAATGGCATACGAGATGGGTTTTCAAATTAATGGTTTGGAAATTCAAAAACTACTTCCGCTGATTAATTGGTTCTCTTTCAAAGACCCCTCAATTCCAATTGGTGTTGCAGGTAATGGTGATGGTGCATTTCAAGCATTGGTTTTAAGTTTTCTCGATAATCGCATTAAAAGTTCATGGATTGATGGTTATCACCTAAACCGAAATAAATCATGGTCAGAACCACTTGATCGTAATATCTGGAATTATTTGAAGTATTTTTCTGATGCGGAATTGATTTCATCAAGTAATGGTTCAACTTTGATTTCAAGTTTTAGCTATCCACTTTACAAAGGGGCAGAGAAAATCGGCAACCTTAATCAAGCTGCGCCAGGGGTTTTATCTGCACCTGCAAAGGATTTGATTATCAAGGAAAACGAAATCCTTACTTCTTTTTTGAAAACATTAGGTTCTGAAACAAAAGTAGTGTTTGAAAATATAAATCCGGATTCAACATTAGTCCACTTGGGCACGAAATTTATTTCAACATTGTCCGATATTAAATCAAAACCGATCATCGAGACTCCAACAGTTACGCTTGATTTTACCACTACCGCAGAGGAACGCCAGCAAAGGCAATTCAACGAATTGATTGCTTTTATTCAAAAATCATGGCGTAAATCAGAGAAGGTTCGACAGGAATTAATTTCTAAATATGATTCATCAACTGTTGAAAAGTGGGAAAAGAGCTCAGAACCATTAAGGAAATATTTTTCAGAAGAAGTGATAGGGAAACTTCCCGCTGCTACTTTGAAGCCAAACCCGCGATCCCGCATTATTTATGAAAACAAAGATTTAACAGGCTATGAAATTGCTCTGGATATCCACGACAATGTATTTGCTTATGGAATATTGTTGGTGCCTTCAAACATGAAGGTTGGAGAAAAACGCCCTGTGGTGGTTTGCCAACATGGGCTTGAAGGAAAACCAACAGATGTTTGTAACCCGGACAAAAAAACTCAATATTATAATTCGTTTGGCGCAGAATTGGCAAGAAAAGGGTACATTGTATTCGCTCCACAAAACCCATATTTGGGCAGAGATTTGTTTCGTGAATTGCAAAGAAAGGCAAACCCTTTAGGGTTGAGCCTTTTTTCATTCATCGTTCAACAGCATCAAGTCACATTGGATTGGCTTAAAACGCTTCCGTATGTTCAACCAGACAAGATAGGTTTTTATGGGCTAAGTTATGGTGGGAAAACAGCAATGCGCGTCCCTGCAATTCTAAAGGATTATTGCCTTTCAATTTGTTCCGGGGATTTTAATGAGTGGGTGGGGAAAAATGTGCTGGTTGATTACCCGGGAAGTTACATGTGGACCTATGAATACGAAATGTATGAGTTTAATTTAGGTAAAACTTTTAATTATGCGGAAATGGCAATGTTGATAGCACCCCGACCTTTCATGGTGGAACGAGGGCATTCGGATGGGGTTGGGATCGATGAGATGGTTGGTTGGGAGTATGCAAAAGTACGAAGATTTTATGCTTTTTTGGGCATTCCTGAGAAAACTGAAATTGAATTTTTTAAAGGTGGGCATGAAATAAACTCGAAAGATACTTTCACGTTTTTGAAAAAGCACCTCGGATGGCCAAAATCAGACTGATTTATATCCTTCGCCCTTATATATTAAAATTAATGTTTGATTCGGCCCGGTGATGAAACTGGCAGACATGCAGGTCTTAGAAGCCTGTCCCGCAAGGGGTGCGGGTTCAAATCCCGCCCGGGCCACTTTT
>CAMDHK010000004.1 GCA_945897965.1 Candidatus Kuenenia stuttgartensis
ACCAGAGGTTTAGGGCAAACAATCAGTACATTTTTTAATAACCCGGAACGAAATAGCAGCCTAATCGAAATTATAACTTGTATCGTTTTCCCTAATCCCATTTCATCAGCGATCAATGCTGATTTTCTAGGCATTAAAAATGCAATCCCTTTAATCTGATAAGGAAATGGTTTGAACGGAAGACTAACTTCTTTACCTATAAACACCTCTTCAATCGGAGGTTGCAACAAGTACATTAATCGTTCTTTAAACTGAAACATATCCTTTAATGGTTTTACCCTAGTGAGGTCTTTTTCAAGAAGTGCTTCAACAATTTCAGAAGAAATATCAGATGCATCTGATTCAATCTTTTTACTATCGGAATTTGAGTCTCCCAGTAATTTCGGAGCAACATAATTTACGATCCCTTCTTGTGGCGTAGGGAACTTCCAGCATTCGGTGCTAACCTTTGGTTCGAGATCAGGTAATATTTTAACCCAAGGTAAATTATTAAGCAGTGGAAAGGATCTTAAATTTAAAACGCCATTTTTAGGCAAAATCTCAACGCTATTGATAGTTATGGGCAAATCTAAACGGTATGAATTTAGCAAAGGTTCAGAAAACTCTTTTTGGTTATCTTCTCCGCACGCAATAGTTGCTAAAAGGTGCGGATTCATAAAAACCTCCTGAGAATAATAAAACACTATCAAAGCAATCGGATGGTTAAAAAAACCACTTGAGGAAGTAATTAAAATCGAAGAGATTTATGAGTAAATCGGGTTGCAATCATGAAGGCTAGGTAAACAAAAAGGGTTCTAACTGCGAAAACTAAAAAGTAATTTGGTAAATTAAGAAACGATCTTATTAATTTCAACAGAAAGAACTTTAATCAAATCTTCAATTTCTTTCTCGTTAGAAGATTTTTTGATGGCACATTCGATTTTTTCGCCAATCTGTGCCAACTGCGGATAGCCATAAAACCCACTTGCACCCCTTAACTGGTGAAGTTCTTTTTCGAGTGAATCAAAAGACTTAGATTTATTGAAATCGATGATATTATTAATTTTAAACACGAGTGAATTAAAAAAATGCTGTTGCAAATTAAGATTGGAATCCGAACTAGCTTCACCAATACCATGTCCCTCAATTTTGATTTTATCAGCGATGGGCAAATAACAAGCTAAAGCCTCCAACAATTTCTCGCGATCAATCGGCTTGGTTAAAAACAAATCAAAACCAGCCTCTAAACATTCAATCTCATCTTGTTTTGTAGCATTAGCGGTCAAAGCAAAAATCGGGATTTTATTACCAGAATTCCGAATGATTTTTGTAGTCTCCATACCACCACCGTCAGGCATCTGCAAATCCATTAATATCAAATCAAAATCAGTTTGAGCTAACTCACGCAAAACTTTGGATCCCGAAGAAACCGTGGTAACATCCAATCCTTCTTTTTCTAAAAGATAACGCAAATAAACTTGAATATCTTCGCTATCCTCAGCAAGTAAAATAGAAGCAGAGGTGGGTAGTGACAAAGTACTGGTGATAGCATTTAAATCACGCGAGTTTAGTGTCCCAAGTTTTGCAGAATCAATTACTTTGTGTAAATCTTGAACATCAACAGGAAGGAACAAAGAAAAACACGATCCAGCTTTCAATTTGGTTGAAACTCTAATAAATCCGCCTAATAATCTGGCAAGTCGGTTGGCGATAGTAAGCCCTAAGCCAGTACCTTCAATACGTGAAGAAAAACCTTTTCCCGCCCTGACAAATGGATTAAACAAAGCTGCCATTTGTTTGTCATCCATCCCTGGCCCTTGGTCTTCAACAGAAAACACCAAGCAATCACCAGAAATATCTTCAATATGATCCATCTTTACCCGGACTTTAATTTCACCCTTCAAAGTGTATTTAACCGCGTTCCCTAAAAGATTTACAAGGATCTGCCTAAGGCGAGTAGGATCTGTATGAAATAGAACAGGAATATCACCCTCGGGAATGGCAAGCAATTTGATACCCTTTTTATTCGCTTGAAGCCCAAGAGTTTCAAACACTTCGGAAATCGTATACCACGGCGAAACAGGGAGGATATCAATATCCATCCTGCCTGCCTCAATCTTTGAAAAGTCAAGAATATCTTTAACTAGCTGTAGCAAGAAATCCCCACTACGAGACATAGCACGAGACATCTTTTTTCTTTCGTCTGCAGAAAGCTCTGAATCGGCAAGCATATGAGCATAACCAACAATCGCTTGAATTGGTGCTCGAATTTCGTGGCTCATATTAGCCAAAAAACCACTTTTCACGCGACTTGCATCCTCAGCAGCAAGTAAACGGGAAACATTGGATTTGCTTGATTGATTTTGCAATTCAAATTCAATACCAAAAATATCAAACCCTTTAACACATTGCAATTCATCATAAAAAGGCTGGAAACGCCCATGAACCCAAATCCAATTATGGTCAGGATTTCGAAGTCTAAACTCCATCGAAAAATGTTTTTTAAGTAACTTAGAAGAATCAATCGCATTCATAAGATCAGATTTTTCATCTTCATGAATCTGATCAACCCATGATAAGGCATTGTGATCTAATATTTTGATTTCCCATTCTTTATTAAAAGAAATCATTTCAAGATTTACGCCAACCTTCCAATAAAATGAAGGAAAATCAGGCTCTATTAGATTTTTAAACATCAATATTCCGAACACAAGGCAAAGATTTTGTATAAACAGCATCATAATGGAAACAGTTATATTTTCAAAGGTTTATTAGGAATACCCATCAAGTAAAGATATTATGGCTATAAGCTTCGAAACTTTATTATTCTTGGTAATAAAAAATGCAATTCAATTTGATTCTAATTCTTCTGCTCAATCAATCTGTCTGTTTTCAAAACAATCTCAATAGCTCATTCTCCAAGCAAAATGTAGAAGCAGCAATAAATCGTGGTACTTCTTTTTTAAAAAACACTCAAAAACCTGATGGAACTTGGTCAGATAACGATATTGGCCCTACAGCCTTGGCAGGGATGGCATTACTAGAATCTGGCATTACACAAGATGATCAAACTTTGGCAAAAGCAATTACTGCATTAAGAAAAAATGCACAAACAACAACCCATACTTATTCAATTGCGTTATGTCTTATATTTTTCGACCGCCTAAGCCAAATTGAAGATATTGCCTTAATCGAATCTTTGGCTATGCGGTTACTGGCTGGGCAAACCCAATCAGGGGGGTGGGGTTATAATTGCCCTGGCCCAACCAATGAAGAGTTATTACGACTTCAAACTAACCAAAAGAAATCAGTTGAATTAAAAGCTACAAAAACATTTCCCAAATTTAATAGCAAGAAATCATTTGAAGATTTATCACCTGAAGTTGTTCGATCAATCAAAGTGATATATCAGGAAAAAGCCACCGGTAACAACAACGATGGAGGTTCAGACAATTCAAACACTCAATTTGCAACATTTGCACTGTGGGTATCAAGAAGACACGGAATCCCAATTAATATCGCATTTTCCCGAATATTATTAAGATTCCGTGGCACGCAAGCTCAAGATGGAGGCTGGGCCTATTCAGGAAGTGGTGGAAACCAACCCTCCTCTCCCACCATGACAGCAGCAGGCCTACTTTGTCTAGGATTGGCCTCAGGCTTTTTTGTAGAAATTGGAACCCAACTAAAACCATCAGAAAGAATCGACATTAGTAAGGATGTATTTTTAGGCCGTGGGCTTTTCGCTTTGGGAAGTTGCATTGGAAATCCAGCAGGTAAAGGCAAAGAAGGATTAATTGCAAGGCTTGGAGAACAAGGGGGCCAAAGTTATTATTTCTTATGGTCACTCGAAAGATCCGCAACAGGGTTAGGCTTGGAATCAATAGGGAGAAAAGACTGGTACTCTTGGGGTGCTGAAATTCTTTTAGTTAACCAGCTCCCTAATGGCTCCTGGATAGGTGATTACGCAAGTTATAATGCAGATACATGTTTTGCAATTCTGTTTCTAACAAAATCAAATTTTGCAGAAGACCTGACTACGCTTCTTCGGGGAAAAACAAATAACCTTGGGTTGGTCGAGCTTAAAAGTGGTGGAGTTGGAGGCGATGCAATTGCCAATCTATCAAAGCAAGGCGGAATTAAAGTAGCAATTACCGGTGATGGAAAAGGCGCAACTCAAGGAAAAATAACTTACAACAACACTAAAAAAGAGAACGACAATACTACTAGCAAGAAAGATATCCCAGCTTCTCCAGAAAAAACTTCCCTAGCTTTACTTACAAATGCAAAACCCGAAAAATTTTTAGAAACCCTTGAGGAATTCAAAAAAGGAAAAGGCGGGGAATTCACCCAAGCATTATCTGCAGCCATTCCAAACCTGCAAGGATTTCAACAATTTGAAGCAAGAAAAGCTCTTGCAGAAAGGTTTGTACGCTTTAACAAGGAAACACTAATTGAATACTTGAATAATGATAATCCTGAGATCCGAGCTGCTGCGATTTCAGCAATCGCCCTACGAAACCAAAAAATCGGCATGTCTAATATTACAGCGGCCTTGGAAGACAATTCAGCATGGGTTCGTAATTCTGCGTATTTATGTTTAAAATCACTTACAGGTAAAGATTTTGGCAACCCAAATCTTGTGACGGATCCTGAAAAAACAAAAATATTGAACCTTTGGAAAACATATATCAAGGAAAATCCTTAACAACCAATGCCCGGATTAGATCAAATATCGTTATTAACGAATTAAATCAGGAATCACATCGGTTTTTCAGTAAAATAGAACAATATTAAGGAATCTTCAGGCAAACATAAAATGTCCAAGGATAAGTTACTTTTTGTAACTGGAAAGCTAGCAAGCCCTTCACTAAAGGATTTACTTTCCAGGATGACGGAGTCATTACCATTTGATTGGGAAATTAACACATTACCAATAAATGTAGCAGCATTGGCAACTATGGAATGGATTAGTTCACATTTAAAAATAACGAACAAACCTGACAAAATAATAATCCCTGGCTTATGTAGAGGAGAAGCAAAAATTTTAGAAATCCAAACAGGAATTCCTTGCATAAAAGGTCCCAAAGACCTTCGAGATTTACCTAACTTTTTAAAGGTTGGAAATTTTAATGCGACGAACCCTGATTATGGAAAGTACAACATCGAGATAATAGCGGAAATAAATCACGCGCCTGATTTATCCTTGGAAGAGATCGAAACTACAGCCATCTATCTTACTTCACAGGGTGCGGATATTATTGATCTAGGAATGAATCCTGGAACACCTTGGGTACAAGTTGGGGAATGTGTTAAAAGACTAAAAAAACTAAATATTAAAGTTTCCATCGATAGTTTTAATCCCGTGGAAGTAGAAAGCGCAGTAAATGCAGGGGCAGACTTGGTTTTAAGTATCAACGAAGATAATCTTGAAATTGCCAAACATTTAGAATGCGAATTTGTTCTGATACCAAAAGAACCAGGTAGACCAGAAACTTTAATTAAATCTGTTGAAAAACTACTGAGTTGGAACCGTAAATTTAGAATCGACCCAATTCTTGAACCCATCGGGCTTGGCTTCGCAAAATCATTACTCGGATATTATAAAGCCCGGGAACTTTATCCAACGATTCCCATGATGATGGGAATTGGAAATGTAACCGAATTAACAGATTCAGATTCTTCAGGGATCAATGCATTATTAATTGCAATATGCCAAGAACTTAATATTCAAAGTGTTTTAACAACTTCCGTTATTAACTGGTGTAGAACTACAGTTAAAGAAATAGATCTTGCTAGGAAATTGATGTTTCATGCCATCACAAAGCAAGTAATTCCCAAGCGATTAGAACCGGGATTACTATTACTAAGAGATCCGACCGAACGAAGGCATGGAATAGAAACACTTAACCGATTCAAGTCGGAAATAAAGGACAAGAATTTCAGGATATTTGCCGAAGACGGATTAATCCACATCATGAATAAAAACATTCATCTGATGGGTCAAGATCCTTACAAATTAATTGAGGAAGTGAAAAAAACAGAAGAAATAGATGAATCGCATTCTTTTTATTTAGGATTTGAACTTTGTAAAGCGATGACTGCAATTACACTGGGAAAAAATTACACTCAGGATCAGGAATTACAGTGGGGTTTCTTAACTCGAGAAGAGAACATCCATCGTAATCCGATGATAGATAAAAAAACTGATTAAGAACTTTACAACCTAAGAAAAGATTGAATAGTGATTTCACCGTACATCAAAAAAATAAGTATGCCAATAAGCCAAAGAGAGGCTTTTTTAAGATTGCAAAATCTTCCTGGATTGTTGTTCCTTGAAGGAAACGCCAGTGGCAGTGATTATGCTTTTTTAACTGCAGATCCTTTTAAAGTTTTGGAAAAACAAGCAGACACAAAATACCAACCAAGTGACATATTAAAAACCTTACGAAGTGAATATAGCCGTTGGAAAATTAAACCAACGGATGGAGTCCCTCCATTCCAAGGGGGGATGGCAGGGCTATTTGGCTATGGATTATCAAAACAAATAGAAAAGTTACCTTCGGATAGCAAAGCTTTTATCTCATCGCCTGACTTATCAATAGGCTTTTACGACTGGGTTCTATCATTTGATTTACGAAAAGAGGAAGTCTGGCTGGTTTCAACTGGTTTTCCTGAAACGACTGAAAATTTACAGACCCTTCGTGCTAAAAATCGTGCCGATATGGTTCTTAAATTGCTGGAAACTCCAACGAAAATCCATCAGACAAACTTTACTCAGAAAGAATTAAGCTATACAGCTCCTGAAAATTTATTCAGGTTATTTGATGACGAGCATTTTTATTGTGACAATTCCGCGATTGACTACATGAAAAGCGTTAAAAAAAGTATTGAATACATCAATGCAGGAGATTCGTTTCAGATCAATTTATCACAAAGGTTCTGGCATCCAAAATTTTGCGATGACCGATTGCTTTACGAATTACTTTCAAAAACATCCCCTGCCCCGTTTTCATGCTATCTAACTACTTCGATGGGCAATATTTTAAGCGCATCTCCTGAAAGATTTCTAACCCTCCAAAATAACAAAGTAATAACAAGTCCAATTAAAGGAACAAGGCCCAGAGGAAAAACAGAACAAGAAGATATCGAGATGGCCAATTCTCTTCTAAATAGCCCAAAAGATAGAGCTGAAAATGTAATGATTGTAGATTTGCTCAGAAATGATCTGGGGCGCGTTTGCTCATTCGGAAGTATTCAAGTAGAAGAACTTTGCAAACTTGAAACATTCTCAAATGTACACCATTTAGTTTCCAAAGTTACAGGCAAGCTAAAGCCAGAGCATGATGCATTAGATTTATTGCTTTCATGTTTTCCAGGAGGATCTGTCACAGGGGCCCCGAAGATACGATCGATGGAAATAATCTCCGAGTTAGAAACATCACCCCGTGGGATTTATTGCGGCAGCGTTGGGTATCTTGGTTTTGATGGATCCATGGACACAAACATTTTGATACGAAGTATATTTTCATCAGAAAAATGGCTGCAATTTGGAGCGGGTGGCGGGATTGTTGCAGATTCGAAACCTAACGATGAATACCTTGAAACTTTAAACAAGGCTTCAGGGATTATACAAACTATTCGCTCTCATCCAGACTCGATTAATTTGATTCAATTAAAGCGCTAGGATTTACTGCTTGGTGCGTTGAAGCTGAAATCATAACCGCTTCGCACAAAGCAATAGTTAAAAGGTTATCGTCACCACTGATTTCGGGCTCGATCCCCAGTTCGACCGCACGCAATAATTGAGCCATTGTGCCTACAAAAGCATCGGGAAACCAAACTTCATTCCATACTGGTGAATGCCATTTACCATTGTCACCAACAGTGGTGAACTCCAAGGTACTTGGAATTTTTTCCGGATATTTAGGCCAACCGATGGTACCTTTAGCCATACCAAGAGTACCTTCAATACGCCAACGAATATAAATATCCTCGCCCGCACCTTCCTTGGCAGGCCCCGCCCAAACATCATCCCAAGAAGAAGCGCGTGCTCCGGAATCATATTCGAGGATGTATAAATTAACGCCATCGGTGTGCGAAAATTTAGTTCTTGGGTCTTTGGTAGTACTAGCAAAAACTAGGTTTGGGTTCCCCAACCAATAGCGAAAAGTATCTAAATGATGAATGCTCATGATAAAAGTTGAAAGCGATTTTAAACCTTTGGCCCAAGGCATCCAATGCGGAATAGCTCGCATTTCAATGGTAGCCAGAACGATATCTCCAAGTTTTCCTGAATTTAAAAGAGACTTAGCAACCCTTACCGATTGATCAAAACGCATATTTTGATTCACTGCAAGAGTGACTGACTTTTGTTTGCAGGCATTAACCAATTTTTTTGCAGTAAGCAAATCCATGGCAAGAGGCTTTTGGGCTAAAATTCCCCGCAATTTTTTAGATTGCTCAAGGGCCTTCATTATAATTTCTGGTTGAGCTTCCGGTGGAACCGCAATATCTAAAATATCAAAGTCACCATGTTCAAGCATTTCATCAATCGAATCATACACGACTGGGATATTATGATTTAAAGCAACTTCTTTTGCTTTATCTTTAGATCTTGAAGCAATGCAAGAAACATGAAATCCCGCACTTTTATAAGCAGGGATCTGGCAATCTTTCATAATAAAACCAGAACCTATACATCCTATCTTGAAATCTTTTTTCACAGGAAGAATTGGAAGTCTTGAATCTACAAGATGCTTGATAAAGTTATCCAAATTTGGTTCCTATCAATCACGAAACAGAATTGGAAATAACTCTCAACTCTCTAGGCAAGGGAAATTGGACATGTTCTTCCCGGATGATTCTGTTTTCAACTTGGGCATTATAATTAAGTCTGAGCCATTCAACACATTCTTCAACAACATCTTCCGGGGCACTGGCACCAGCAGTAATTAAAACAATTTCAGTATTAACCAGCCATTCGGGGTTAATCTCTTTAACAGAATCAATTAAATAAGCAGGTTTACCCAAGGATATTGCAAGCTCCGAAAGACGCATACTATTTGAGCTGTTTTGACTTCCAAGAACTAAAACAAGATCAACTTCGGGAACAAGTTCCTTAACTGCTTCCTGCCTATTCTGGGTTGCATAACAAATATCATCCTTAGATGGCCCGATAATATTAGGGAATTTTTTCTTCAATACCTGAATAATAACCTGAGCTTCATCAACGCTTAAAGTTGTTTGAGTTAAAAACGCAACCTTAGTATCTTTAGGAAGAACCAAATTGTTTGCACTTTGAACATCTTCCACCAGAACAATACTTCCTGGAGCTTCACCCATCGTGCCAAGTACTTCGTCGTGCCCTTCATGGCCAATCAAAATAATGGTATAGCCTTCACTTGCAAATTTTACAGCTTCTTTATGAACCTTAGTCACAAGCGGGCAAGTGGCATCAATTGCGAGTAGATTTCTTTTTTGAGAGTCCAACCTGATAGTGGGGGAGACGCCATGCGCACTGTATAAAACAGTTGAGCCTTCAGGGATATCATCAATTTTATCAACGAAAACGACACCTTTTTTACTGAATCGTTCGACAACGGGTCTATTGTGAACAATTTCATGATAAACATAAAGAGGCGAGCCAAATTTTGCCAATGCTTTTTCTAGGCTTTCGATAGCCATATTTACACCAGCGCAGAAACCTCTTGGATTTGCAAGAATCACTTTCATTCAGTTATCTCCTCCCTGAATAGACCAAGGCATGATACCAAATTATTGTAGCAGGGTAACCAACAAAAAAGCCGTGACTGGAGAACCAATCACGGCAGAAATAAACACAAGAGAATGAAAATCAGTCGTACTTAACGCCATCTTTTGCTGGAACAATCCACTTCTTTCCATCTTTTTCAAGCACGACGCCTTTTACTGAACCTTTAGCTGGTCCGTTGCAAACCGTATCATGATAAGGTTCGGCTTTGCCGTTATCTTTAAAGTAATAAATTACTTCTTTGCCATTTTCTGAAACCTTGATGGCATGGCCACAATCTGCAGTTTCATTTAAGGCACATTTAGAGCAATTAATTTCACCTTTTAGGGTGATTTCTTTTGCAGGCTTATCGGCAGCAGACACCATTCCGACAATAAACAATAATCCAAAAGCAGCAAGAACTAGATTTTTCATAACTTCCTCCAAATGAAAATGGGAAACAGTTGTTAATTATACCATTTAATATTTTTATTCCACATCAAAGTTTCAAACAAATGACAATTAACACTTAGAAGTGTTGACATCTTAGAAATCAGCCCTATTATTACCATTTATTACCTAGGTTTAATAAAAATGAATGCACTACATAAAGCTGAGGCATTGGTAGAGGCTCTGGATTATTTCAGGGCCTTTAGAAAAAAAATTGTGGTGGTTAAATTAGGCGGAAGCATCATGGATGATTCAAGCTGCCTAACTAGCACTCTAGCAGACTTGGTTCTAATGGAAACGGCTGGCATGTTCCCAGTTTTGGTTCATGGTGGGGGCAAAGCAATCGACCAAGCTATGGCAAAGCAAGGCCTTCAACCAAAAAAAATTGCAGGTCGTAGAATTACTGATGACGATACTCTTGCTATTGTCAGAGAAGTTCTAACTAATGACACCAATGCTGATATAGTTAGACGAATCAGGAATCTTGGGGGCCGAGCTATTCCTCTTCATACCGGCGCAATGCAGGTATTGTGGGGCAAAAAATGGTTGTTACCCACTGAAAACGGCTTTACAGATCTTGGGCATGTTGGAATCGTAGACAAAGTAGACAACAATCTTATTTCAGATTTTATAAGCGCCGGGGTGATTCCAGTTATTCCTTCGCTTGCAATTGATGATAAAAACTCATGGCTCAACATCAACGCTGACACAGCGGCTTGCGCTGTTGCAATGAGTTTAAAAGCAGAAAAACTTGTTTTCCTTTCTGATACCCCTGGAATACTTCGAGATCGCAAAGACCCTTCTTCTTTAATTACCAGTCTTAATCAAAAGGACTGCAAGGAATTAATCGAGCAAGGTATAATTGACTCTGGCATGATCCCAAAAGTTGAAGCTTGCCTTGATAGTTTGCAAAAGGGTGTTGGTAAAACCCACATGATCGATGGCAGGCAAAAGCATTCATTACTACTTGAAATATTTACCAAACAAGGCACCGGTACTGAGATTACACTTAATTAGTGTTTAATTAACATTTAAAGAAAAGGACTATTATGAATTCAAACTTGTTGAACAGTTACAACAAGTATGTAATTGCAAATTACAAAAAGTTTCCTGTTTGCTTGGTGCGCGGCGAAGGTTCCAGAGTTTGGGACGACGAAGGAAATGTGTACCTAGATTTATTTCCAGGCTGGGGATGTGGATTGCTTGGGCATTGCCCACCCCTTATCGTTGAAGCAGTAAAAAACCAAGTAGGCAAACTCATCCATGTTCCAAATTCATGGTATACAGAACCTCAAGGCATGCTTGCGGAAGCACTCGCAACCAGAACTGGTTGGGGTGGACAATGCTTTTTCTGTAATAGCGGAACTGAAGCTAATGAAGCAGCTATTAAGATGGCGCGACTGAATGGCGGCCCAGGAAAATATAAAATCATCACTGCGTTGAACAGTTTTCATGGCAGAACTTTTGCTGCGCTTAGTGCCACCGGGCAACCAAAATACCATCAAGGCCTCGAACCGATGTTGCCGGGATTTTCTTATGTCCCATTTGGCGACCTAGAAGCAACTCTCCAAGCCATTGATTCAGAAACCTGTGCCATCATGGTTGAACCAATACAGGGTGAAGGTGGGATTAACCTACCGCCCGCAGGTTACCTTGAAGGCTTGCGCAAGATATGTGATGAAAACAAATTAATGTTAATATTCGACGAAGTACAAACAGGGACGGGAAGGACTGGAAAGTGGTTTTCACACCAAAATTGGAATGTTATCCCGGATTGCGTTTCGTTGGCCAAAGCTTTGGCAGGGGGTGTTGCATGTGGTGGTTTAATAGCCCGAGAAGAATTCGCAGCAAAGCTTAAACCAGGAACTCATGCTGCAACATTCGGTGGCAACCCAATCGCCTGTGTAGCGGCACTAGCAACGATTGAAACAATTGAAAAAGAAAACCTTCTTGAAAGGGCCGTTGTGATTGGCAATAGGTTTAAAAGCAAATTCGAATCTTGGAAAGAAAAATGCTCCCTGATTACTGACATTAGGATATCTGGTGCCATGATTGGGCTCGAACTTTCAGAAGATGCTACCCACCTCGTCCAAAAATGTTTGGAACAAAAACTGCTAATAAATTGCACCCATAACACGGTAATTCGTTTGTTACCGGCTCTCAACATTACCGATGCTGAGATTGATGAGGGTTGCGATATACTTGAAAAAATCATTCTTGGATAAAATTTTATTGCTGCACAATCTAAGCAGTTAATCAAAATTATTAATGGTAACGCAAATGAAGCATTTACTTTCATTACTTGAATACAACGAATCGGAATTCGTTAAACTTCTCGAATTAGCTGAAAAGATCAAAGCAGACTGGGTAAAAGGAAAAAGGCCAGACCTATTACCTAGAAAGGTATTGGGACTTATCTTTGAAAAGCCCTCACTTCGAACCAGAGTTAGTTTTGAAGCTGCGATGATGCAAATGGGTGGAAATTCAATATTTCTTGGCACCGCAGATGGCAAGATAGGCGTCCGCGAAACTGTTGCGGATTTTGCCCGCACCATGAGTCATTATGTTGACACAGTTGTGCTACGAACTTTTTCCCACGACACTATTGTCGAATTTGCTAAAAACTCTTCTGTCCCCGTGATCAATGGCCTAAGTGATCAATTTCATCCCTGCCAATCAATTGCAGATATCCTGACAATCCGTGAATCTTTTGGGCCAAAACCAGGAAAAACTGTAGTTTTTATTGGGGATGGTAACAATGTTTCGAGATCCCTTGCAATCGCTTGCGCATTGGTTGGTTACCACTTTATTCTTACAGGGCCCAAGCTTTATCATTTTGACAAAGAGTTTTTAATTCTTTTTGCAAAACGATTTCCAAAAGCGGTTTTAATTCAATCCTCAGATACGATTAATAGCCTCAAAAATGCAGATATCGTTTACACAGATGTTTGGACCAGCATGGGGCAGGAAAACGAAAACGAAAAGCGTATCAAGAAATTCAAAGACTTCCAAATCAATGATCGTTTGATGAGCAAAGCACCAAAGCATTGTAAATTCATGCATTGTCTTCCTGCCCACAGGGGGGAAGAAGTTACAGACTCAGTAATTGATGGCGAGGCAAGCATTGTATTTGAACAAGCAGGAAACAGGATGCATGCGCAAAAAGCAATTTTACTCGATATGATTCTTGGTTCAAAAAAATAACTTACACAGACTAGGATTACCAACATGCGAATTGATGGAAGAAAAGCGAATGAATTAAGGCCCTTGCGTTTCAAACGAAATTTCACCAAGCAAGCCCCAGGAAGCGTTTTGGTTTCCAGCGGTAAAACAACAGTTCTTTGCACCTGCACTATTGATCAATCTGTTCCGCCTTTTTTATTAGGTAAAGGAAAAGGCTGGCTATCTGCAGAATATTCCATGCTTCCGGGAAGTACGGGAAACCGAAAATCCAGAGATCGATCAGGGAAAGTTGATGGCCGTAGCGTC
The DNA here is from genome assembly GCA_945897965.1 of Candidatus Kuenenia stuttgartensis. Lineage (GTDB taxonomy): Bacteria > Planctomycetota > Planctomycetia > Gemmatales > Gemmataceae > UBA969. The sequence goes on from CAMDHK010000004.1 coordinate 13,670, forward strand.
GAAATCCAAAGACTTATCGGTCGAAGTTTACGTGCAATTGTAAATTTGGAAAAGCTAGGTGAGCGTACCCTTTGGATTGATTGTGATGTTTTAGATGCAGATGGCGGGACAAGAACTGCAAGCATTAATGGCGCATTTGTTGCACTTGTAGATGCATTGCGCTCACTTGAAAAGAAACACTCCGACAAACCACTTGCACCTATTCACGAAATTTTAAAAGACAGCATTGCTGCCATTAGCATGGGTATTGTTGATGACAAGGTATTACTCGACCTTTGCTACGAAGAAGATTCTGGGGCCGAAGTTGATAGCAACCTTGTAATGACAGGTAGCGGGAAGTTTATTGAAATCCAAGCAAGTGGCGAAGAATCCGTATTCGACCAAAAACAACTCGATAGCATGTTAAAACTGGGCAAACAGGCAATTGGGGAGATAAAATTAGAGCAAATGAAGGCCTTGGGAAGCAATTGGCCTCTGGACTAATTTATTTTTATTTGTTATGGGACTCTCATCTAATTACTAAAGTTGTCGTTCGGAAAAGCCGAGCACAAGGTTTTGGTTGATTAAATGGAGGTCAAGATGCGTCTTTTTGCATCCGTTATTTTAAGTGCGTGTATCTTTGTAGTTTCAGGTATTGCAAACACTTCAGCTTCAAAAAACCCTTATCCATTAACGGTAGAAGCAGGCACATGGCTAATATGCTGTGCCAGTTATTCAGGGGTCGATGCGCCAGAATTATCAAAGCAAATTTCGGAAATACTTAGAACAAGAGATAATCTCAAAAGTTACATTTTCAATTACGGGGAAGAGGAAAAGAAAAAACAAATCGCAGACTTCGAAAGACGGCAAAAAATGAGTCCTGAATTAAGGCAACCGATGAAATTCACCCGGGTTTCAGAACAATGTGCAGTATTAGTCGGTGGCTACAAAGATATTGAAGATGCACGTAAAAATCTTGAGAAAGTAAAAAAACTTGCTCCCCCTGATTTGAAACTGGAAAATGGGAAAGAAACTTCTGATGTAATTAACATTTATGTTCCAACCGCTGATAAAAAAGGCGCTGAAATCCGAAGAGAAAGAGTAAATCCGTTTTCACGAGCTTTTGTTGTACGAAATCCGCTTGTTCCAAATCAAACTATTGCAAATAACAAACCTGATCCAGTATTAAAAACACTTAATGCAGACGAACAATACAGCCTCTTAAAAAACTCAAAATCCGTCACTTTGGTAGTTAAAGAGTACAACGGTTCCGCCATTCTTCAATCAACCAAAGCTGTAACCACATCTTTTATGGATAAATTATTTGGAAGCAGACAAGGCGATATGTTAGGTGCAGCAGCTTTGCAAGCTCATGAGACAGCACGTGTTTTAAGAAAATTGGAATTCGATGCCTATGTTTTGCATACGCGAACTAGCAGCATTGTTACAGTTGGAGGGTTTGATTCACGGGATGACCCAAATATTGCAAGAATTCAAAAAGCAATTACCACACTTAAGATAACAGCACTTGATCTTTACACCAACCCATTGCCAATGGATGTACCAAAGCTTTAAGAATTACTTTAAAAACTCTAAGCCCGACTTATATGGTCGGGCTTTTTTATTTAAACCGACATTATTTTTAACCTCAAACGCATCCAAACAAAGTTCATCATCTGTATGGGGGCTGGAATGACACCCATGATTAAATATTGGGACCAAAATTAAACCCGTTAGTACTAAATAAAAAACGATGCTATCAACGACTCTTTCTTTCATCAGCGACACAGAATCTTTATTCTGAAGAGAACTTAAAGCGATATGCTTATTACATTTTAAATGTTGCATGACTTAATCTGCTAAAAAGAACAAATCAGAAGTTTAAACCAAACCTTAGAATAAACTTTTTAACACTATTTTCCATTACTTAAACAAAAATAATAAAACTAATCCCTTCCCAAATCATAATGACCTGACTAACTTGAATTTCTGAATAATATATTAGAGTAATACCCCGTTTTAAATATCAGGAAGACTGCGTCATGAGCAAAGCCAGCATTTTAGTAATTGAAAGAAAACATATTCCTGAACCACTTTTAAAACAAGGATTTAACCCTGCATCTGAATCCTTGGTTAAATCGCTTCTAGAAAACCCTCAACTCTTTTTCATGCAAAGAGATCTAGCTGAAAACGACCCTAACTATAAACAATTAATCCCCTATGTGGTTTTTCAAAGCCCAAAAGGATTTTTCAGCTACCAACGGGGCAACGCTAGTTCAGAAACAAGGCTTAGGATGCTCCGCTCGCTTGGAGTCGGTGGACACATCGAAAAAGAAGATGGCGACATCGGGCAAAACAGTTATTTTAAAGGACTTTGGCGCGAACTTAAAGAAGAAGTTGGAATCGATCCATCTATCAATATTAAACTTTTAGGCTTTATTAATGATGATTCCAACGAAGTGGGAAAAGTCCATCTAGGAATCGTACACTTATATCGACTAGAAACATCAGACTTAGAATCAAAAGAACTTAATCTGACAGATTGTAAATTCTCAACTATCAGCAAAATTAAAGAGGAGGAAGAATCATTTGAAACTTGGTCTCGCCTCCTAATCCCTTTTCTTGAATCTTAAATTTACTTCTGAGTTGAATTTGAAAAATTTATAATGAAACCATCTTTCATATCAGTTTGTTTCCATGCGGAATATTTTGTTTTAAAAATGGTTTTCCTTTCATCAATTTCCTGATTGGCTATTTGTTCATTCTTGGATAAAGGCCCCCATACAATTTTAAAAGGCCCGATTTCAGAATAAATCAGAACAACATCATCCTTAACTTCAATCAAACAACCGGTAGGGAATACAACCCCTGAAAAACAACCGAGAATTTTAGCACACGAAATAACCTGCTCATTTTTCCACTGAACCCCTGCTTTATCAGTTGGGAAAGGTAATGGTAATGCAAGAACAGGTAATCCAACTTGCGGTGCATTTTTGGGTAAAATAACGCCATTAACATCAACCACCCTAAATTTATCCGCTGCTTCAATTTGATCTTTAATCGGGGTTATGGGAACTACCAATGCTGGGGTTCGAAACTCTAAGATAACCTTTATTTTTTGCGGACCTTCCCTTTGTACATCAACAACTTTTTGAACCCAAGGGTGAACCTGAAATGCGTTAAAAATTCGTGCCAATATCCCCTCTTCCAACAAATCATATTCTTCTTTCAAATTTCCGAGATAACGAACTTCATTAAGAAATTCTTCTTTGGACAAGACGAGCGGAAGAGAACAGTTAATATTTGCAAATAGCTGTAAAGAATTATGACGGGAAACAATTAGTCGATTAAAAGAGTAATCGGCTTTAGATAGAAAATGAATTAAAACGCCACATGAGACGAATGATACAACGATTACAAAACAAAAACCTAACCAAGAGAAGACTATATTTTTCACAATATTATCCACTTACAACTTAATTACCAGATGGCGATTTCAAGTTCCAGATCCACATTGAATCTTTCGCGAATCCCTTGTTTAATTTGCTCAATCAATCTTAAAACGTCTTCAACTACAGCATGTGGGTGGATAACAATGTAATTTGAATCACGATCACAAATCTCAGCACCTCCGACCCTGGCTTTTTGAAATCCCCCCTGCTCCATCAATGATGCAGCAGTAAGGCCCCTTGGGTTTTTAAATATTTTACCGGCATAAGGAACGCCAAGTGGCAATTGAATTTTCCTACTAATCCAAGCTTTTCTCAACCTTTTGACAATCGATTCAGTCTTGTCATGCTCAAATGCAAATTCAACACTCAGAATCACCAAATCTCTGAGATCGTTTCCTTTATCACTAAAAGAAATTTCTTCTTTATCCCGAATTTGAAGATTTCCAAGCGAATCCAGCACTTCAATTTTTCTGACGAACCTTGAAATAGGTCCAGATTTATCACTAGTATTTGAAAGTAAAGCACCACCAATCGTACCTGGTATGCCAATAAGTGTTTCAAAACCAGCCATGTTATTTTGTGAACAAAATGATATTGCTTCAAAAATAGAAGCACCAGCCCCCATGCGCACCGTGTTTCCTAGATTTTCAAAACCACAAAATACTGGATTCGTCAATTTAACAACTACACCAGAAACGATGGCACTTCGTATAAGTAGGTTACATCCATTACCTAAAATTTTGAATGGGATTTTATTAGTCTTGCAGGCTATATAAAGCGCAGCCAACTCTTCTTTGCTGCGCGGTTCAGCTAGATACTCGCAAACACCAGCTAAACCCGAGAATGTATAGGGCGATAAAGACGACGACTTCTTCAATATCGGTTCAAATTCCATTAAGCATTTCATTTCAAACCCCATCATCTATTTATCAAAAAATAATAATATTAGTAGAAAACCACCATCGACACTAACATACCATAGTACATAGGTAATTGAAGCACCTACCAAAATATTTAAGCAGGCCCCAAGATATTATAGCTTCAAAATCCCACGAGGGTATTTTATGAATTCCATCACAAGCAAAGAACTTATTAATTATCCATCTGCGGTATTAGTAAGTGGTGGTCTGGATAGTGCAATATTATTGGCAGACATGGTCAACCATAAATTTCCTAAGGTGTGGCCAATATTTATTCAATGTGGGCTCTATTGGGAAAAAACCGAATTACATTACCTGAAAAAATTCATTACTGCGATTGAGGCCCCCAACCTAGGCGAATTAGTTGTACTCGATATTCCCGTTAGTGATTTGTACAAAGATCACTGGAGCCTGACTGGAATTAATGTTCCGGATACAGAATCCCCAGATGAAGCTGTTTTTTTGCCAGGACGAAATGTTCTTTTGACTGCGAAGTCTCTTTTATGGTGCAATCTTAATCAAGTTAAGAGCCTTTCATTGGCAGTTTTAGAATCCAACCCCTTCCCCGATGCAACTGATAGCTTTTTTCTTGGCATGGAACAGACCATTAACGAATCGGTTTCCGGAAATGTAAAATTACTTAGGCCCTATGCGGGAATGCATAAAACCGATGTTTTAAAATTAGGTAGGGAGGCTCCATTGGAATACACTTTTTCCTGCATTTATCCAACAAATGGCATTCATTGTGGCAAATGCAATAAATGTGCTGAAAGAAAAAATGGCTTTATCAATGCTTCTATGAAAGACCCAACTTCTTATTTCTATGAACAATAAGGAAACTAAATCAAGGCCCACGCTTCCAAGCACGAGTCACAAGATTTTCGAGAAAAACGCCATAGGTCTGGTTAGCTGAATCAAGACTAATCGCCAATCCGGTAACAATATGAAGGTCAGGATTTGGATTAACTTCAATAACATAAATAGTATCATCGGAAGAAACCCGCATATCGATTCTTCCGTAATCACGAATACCAAGAGCAAGATAAGCGCGTTTTACGGTGTCTTTTACCCTAACCATTAGCTCAGGCGTAAGTTTGGCAGGATACTCATAGGGAGTTCCCTCGAATTCAAGGGATTCAGGCTTCCATTTGGCATCATAAGAGATAATAGGCCAAAGCCCTTTGTTTCGAATGGTAAAGTGAATTTCGGAGGGTGCAAGAACCGTAATCTCAGGGTCTTCAATAACAGCAGCAGTAAGTTCCCTGCCATCAATAAACTGCTCTACTAAAACGGGGGGCCCATAATTTTTAAGCAATAACTTAACCCGCTCCACGAGATCATTTTGACATGTAACCACACTACCTTGGTCAACTCCGATGCTGGCATCTTGGGTTGCAGGCTTAACAATAACAGGCCAACCTAAATTGTTTTCTGGAACATTCTCATCGTTAACCCAAAAAAAGCCGGGAGTACATACGCCATAAGATTGCAGCACGGCCTTGGCTAGGGCTTTGTTTCGGCCAACAGCAAGGGCTTGGGACTTGGAACCGGTAAATGGAATTTTCATCCATTCTAGAAGCCCAGCAAGGTGTACTTCCGTTTCAGTAAAATCCGCAAATCCTTCAAACATGTTAAAAACAATATCTGGCGGATCAGAATTTAACCTTTGGATCAGAGGGCCCAAATCTCTGGCGAGGCCAAATCTTTCAAATCTTACGCCTTGCTCCGCAAGTGCGTTTTCAATAATTTCAACCGTTTCGATAACTTCATGTTCAGAATCAGCATCAGGATGATCTAAAGGCAAAACAGGGATGTTATGAAGTATCATCACTTTGAATGGTGATTGCGGAACAACAACATTAGTAGGCGGAATTTCATTCATAAAGAAAGTGTATAAGTTTGAAAGAATATGTAAAAGAAAAAGCAGGGTATAAAAACTAGAGTCCCAGCCTTTTCGTAGCCGTTTCAAAAACAGCAAGGATCAAATCCTTGTAAGACCATCCCATACCCTTGGCAATCAAACCAAAATCGCTGGTTACTGGATTAAGCCCGGGCAAAGGATTTGCTTCGATAAAAACAGGATGGTTACTGGAGTTTAAGCGGAAATCAATTCTTGCAAAATCTTTGCACCCTAGGGCTTTAAAAGCCTTAATGGCACTACTAAATAAAACGCCAAGAGTCTCAGTTGAAATTTTTGGCGGCACGCAGTAATCAACCCTAGTTAAATAATTCCTCTTTACATCCAGACTATAGATGAAGAATTCGTCCTTAATTTTCGGGACAATTTCCATCGCACCTACAACCTTAAGTCCATCGCCATTACCAATTAATCCAACAGTGATTTCACATCCTGGCAAATATTCTTCAACGATTACTGGTTGGTCATATCCTTTTAGGGCATCATTTAACAAGGTTCGAAGTTGCTCTTGTGTTTTAGCAACAGCGGAATCCCTTATCCCTTTACTAGAACCTTCCCAAGCAGGTTTGACAACGACCGGGAATGCGAAATCAATTGGTATAGAACCCAAATCAAAGCTATCAGAGGTAAAAACTGCCCCCTTTGGGACCTTTACACCTGCATCACATACAATTTTTTTAGCTACATCCTTATCCAACCCAACACAAAGGGTAAAAGGATCTGAACCAGAATAAGGAATACCAAGGATTTCTAATAATGCGGGAACCCGTGCTTCTCTGGCCCTGCTTGCGCCACGACCTTCAGCAAAGTTAAAGACAAAATCAGGACGATCATTAATGAGTGCCGCTGGTAAGTCAGGAGACTCAGCAAAATATATAATTTGATGATTTTTTGAGGCTAGAACCGCACCGATTGCATGCATTGTTTCTGGTGAATCAAATTCTTCTTCGAAATCATCAGTGTGCGTATGTTTGATTACGCCTGATTTTAAATTGCAAACAATCCCTATTTTCATGATACTCCCCAATAACAAAAATAAAGCCGCCAAGTACAACCTGGCGGCTTTAAATTAACTAAAAACCCCTAGCGGGCCTTCCCAGGAGCAACTTTCTTTTTAATACCCAACTCTATTAAAGAATTAGGCACATTTTCATTTTCAGATGAACCATTATCATTTTCAGATGAGCCATTATCATTTGAAGAGCAACCAGAGGAAGCTTCTTCAGCAGATAAAGTAGCAAGGTTCATTTGACGGCGAATCATTCGTTCAGCATTTTCAGGGATTAAAGCTGATTTACTACCCTGAAGAAGCGAACTTACGCCTCGCGTTCTACCTTGGTCATTACTTTGCAAAAGTTTATCCTCTGCTTGGTAACGAACAAGCATGCCTTCATAATTACGAAGTACAACAGCATCATCAGAAGCCGAGATTACATAATTTGGCATCACAGGAATCTTACCGCCACCATGCGGGCTATCCACTACATAAGTTGGAATACCCAAGCCAGACATATGGCCACGAAGACCTTCCATGATTTCCATTCCCTTCCAGATAGAGGTGCGGAAATGCCCAGCACCAATAACAGGATCGCAATGAAAGATGTAGTAAGGTCGCACTTTAATACGAAGTAAACCTCGCATCAACTTGCGCATGGTATCTAGGGAATCATTAACCCCTTTAAGGAGGACCGTGTGATTATTCACAGGAATCCCAGCCTTCAACAAAGACATGCAAACCTTTGCAGATTCTGCAGATATCTCGTTAGGATGATTAAAATGAGTTTGAATATAAACTTTCCCTACGGAGGCTAAAAGATCAATCAATGACTGATCAAACAATCGCTGAGGCAAAGTAACGGGAACGCGAGTTCCTATACGAATAACATCAACATGAGGAATAGCAGCAAGATTTTCGAGAAAGAATTTAAGTTTTGTAATCGGGAGGGTTAGAGGATCCCCACCAGAAACAATAACATCTCGAATCTCAGAATGATCACGAACATATTCAACCATACGCTCATCATTACGGCTGATTGAATCCCAGCCACCACGAACCATAGTAGCACGCTTGCGGGTACAAAACCTGCAATACATAGTACAAACATGTGTGGTAACAAGCAAAGCCCTATCAGGATACCTGTGAGTTAAACCTGGAACAGGTGAATCCTTGTCTTCTTCCAAAGGGTCAGACAATTCATAACCAGACGGGTTGGTAAGTTCCAATGGTGAGGGTATGGACTGAAGCCTAATCGGGTCATCATGGTCTTCAGGATTAATCAGTGAGAAGTAATAAGGTGGAATAGCAGTTTTGTACTCAGTTTCCAATGACCCTATGGCTTCCATTTCCTCGGGGCTAAAGGCAATTAAGCCCTTGAGTTGCCTAACTGATCGTATGGCATTTTGTGATTGCCAACGCCAGTCGTTCCATTGGTGATCCGGAACATCGCGCCAAATGGGGTGACGCTTCGGCTTACCGGGAGGTTCTTCGCTATCGCCACCCCCGAATTGATCGGCGAATGGAACGGGTGCCACCTCGGCTCGCACATCGGATTCACTCATAAACCTTATAACCTCCAAAAGAACTCTGAAATCTTGCCTATAACTTTAAACCTAAGAAATATAACACCTGTTATTTTCAGCTGCAAAAGTCAGGCACAACATGGAGCGATCATAACGATAACTTCTTAAATTACAAGAGTTTCCTTCTTGAACAATCAACTCCGTTTGCATATTAGTCACAATTTGAGCACCACTTGTCAACACCAACAATCAATTCTGCAATCATAAACAACATTAAGTTGAGTCTGACTAAACAAGAAGTTATCATAAAAGAGTGATGATCAAACTTAACGGAGAACATAGATGAGACATTTCCTTTCAGCATTTTTTTTTGGTGCATGCATTTGTACATTTATCAGCGCAGAAGACACGAATAAACTTATTCTGCAAATGAAAAACAAGGATCCCGAAATTCGTAGGGCTGCAGCAAAAGGACTGGGTGAGGGTGGCGAAGATGATTCAAAAACCACTGCCGCTTTAATACTTGGGCTTCAAGACAAAGATGCTTTTGTAAGAAGATTTTCTGCCCAATCACTCGGAAATTTAAAAACTCAAAACAAAGATGCAATCCCTGCACTTGCAGCTTTACTAAACAATATTGATGAGAAAAAAGAGAATCAAAACGCAGCTGCAATTTCTCTTGGCAAAATCGGATCCTCTAGTTTCTCTGTTCTGCATTCTGCCTTCATAGACAAATCTAAACCTACGAACATCCGCGAAAAAGCAATTGATGCAATCGGAACCCTAGGCAAGGATGGAAAATCCGCAGTCCCTGATCTCATGGAAACCTTAAAAGATAATGACCTTCGTTTTGCTTCCGCTGTTGCACTAGGAAAAATTGGTTCCGAAGCCAAGCAAGCAAAAGAATCCCTCAAGTCAATCGTCGAAGATAAAAAACAGAGGGATAAATCTTTCAAAGATGCAGCTTCCGCTGCTTTGAAAAACATTGGAAACTAATTCTAACCTTTGTTAGGCACTGCAGGCATGAGCTTTAAATCTTCTTCACCGCCAGATTGGCTCATGCCTGAGGGTGTCAGCAAAACCCAATGGGAATACATATCTAATCAGTATATAGCGGCAAACTATGATTCCTCACTAAGAGACAACCCTGCTTTCAAGCAGGATCTAAGTTTTCTTGAAAAACATTTTACTAAAGCTGGCATTATCCTTGACCTTGGCTGTGGAACTGGAAGAGTTACTGACTTTTTAACCAAAAAGAACCACAAGGTTTTAGGAGTCGACCTATCAGCCCCAATGCTTTTGGAAGCCAGCAATAAAAAAATCAATAGCCCACATTTATTCCTTCGGGCAAATATGATTGATCTTTCATTCCTTTGCCCCAACTCCATTGATTATTCCTCATGCCTTTTCAGTAGTTTTGGGATGCTTTTAGATGAACGACATCGGATCACAATGCTTAATGAGATCCACCGCGTTTTAAAACCTGGAGGTCAATTTATACTCCATGTTCATAACTTGTGGTCAGCAGCCCAAGGTTTTCAGGGGTACAAATGGTTGGCGCAAGATTTTAGCGGAAGGTTAAGGCGATCGAAACACTTTGGCAACAGATTGCTGCCCATTCACCAAGGTATTTGCGGCTTAACTTTACACTTATTCACTTGGCAAGAAATTGCCAACCTGCTTAAACAAACCAATTTCAAAATAGTCGAAACATTATCGCTAGGCGATCCATCGTGGGTAGCAACCGAATCACCCAGCCTAGTTAAAAAGCTTTTAGCACATGGGTTTTTAATTTCATGCAGTAAAATCTAGGTTCAAACTGGTGACCAAATCTATCGCAGATCACGTTAAAATATACCTTTCTAACGAACTTAACGATTATAACTTTATGTTTTAAATAGTTTATTGCTTAAATTAAAGGGTAGGTGTGGTATTCAAATCAATATAGAATTATTTTAGGTAGTCCTTTTCTATTGACTAGGTAAATACTAACCATGCGATTTCGATTAGTGCCTCTAGAAGGCGGTAACACTATCGAGTTATCACGAGATCTTACGGTCGTAGGCCGCAAGGAAGATTGTGATTTACGCTTGGATCATAAGTCCATATCAAAGTTCCATTGTGTAATAGTAAAGATGGACAACACATTACTCATTCGGGATCTGGGAAGCACTAATGGAACCGTGGTAAACGGGAAAAAGATTCGTCGAGCAACTTTAAAAAACAATGATTGTCTAAATGTTGCCAATCTACCCTTTCGAATACAAATAAGTTCTGGGGATGCGGTTGAAAAAAAGCCTCAATTTGAAGGAACAATTCAAATAAATACTCGGGATGTTGAGACTGACGAAAAGAATGATGATGATAAAAATCAAGATTCGTTCAAAATGAACAACAATGATATCGTACAAAATAACGATTTGCCTGACAGTTACCCTACAAATAATTAATTCTGACTTAATACTAATTTTAACTTTAAAAGAAAATCATTTACTAATTCATGCCTATGGAAAGCTGTGATAGAAATACGAAGCCTTGACGAATTTTCAGGAACGGAAGGCGGACGAATTGGCGGCACTAAATACCCCTGTTCCAATAAGCTCTTAGAAATACGCATTGTTTTTTCCGAATCCCGAAAAATAACAGGAATGATATGGCTTTCTGATTGGCCTATATCAAGGCCCATCTCTAGAAGTTTGCTGCGCAAATAAGCAGAAAGCGAATTGACTAAAGCCCCACGGCTATTATCTTTAATTATTAGCCTTATTACAGTTCTAGCTGCTGCAACGCAAACGGGTGAAAGGGCGGTAGAAAAAATATAAGAACGAGCTTTGTTTTTAATAAGCGTTATTATTTTTTTGTTGGCGCAGACAAAACCACCCTGCGACGCCAATGCTTTACTTAAAGTTCCTAGTTTTACAACCCTGCTCTTCCAGTCCAGTCCTGCCGGGAATGTATCAGTCAAGCCTCGTGCATCAACGCCCGTAACCCCAGTAGCGTGGGCCTCATCAAGAATTAACATAGCGTCATTTTTTAAAGTAATTTGAAAAAGTTTTTCAATTGGTGCATGATCACCATCCATGCTGAAAAGTGTATCAGTGATAATCCATAACTTTCTAAACTTACCCTTTGCCCGCAGAATTAAATCCTGAAGATGATCACAATCTTTGTGCTTGAAAAACCTTAGGGTTGCACGAGAAAGCCTACAGCCATCAATGATACTTGCATGATTCAAAGCATCAGAAAGAATTAAATCTTTGGGATGAACTAGAGCGGAAATAGTTCCAAGATTGACGCTAAATCCACTGGAAAAAACCAGCGCATCATCAAAGCCCTCCCATTGTGCAATTTCGCGTTCAAGGGAGCGATGAAGTTGCGTATATCCAGAAACCAAGGGCGATGCTCCAGCACCAACACCATAAGAAAGAATTGCCTTGCGAGCCGAATGAATCACAGCAGGATGTTTTGAAAAAGCGAGGTAATCACTCGAGGCAAAATTAACGAGCTTTTTCTTACGATAAACAATAGAACCATCGGGACAAAAATTTAGTGCCTTGCGAAATCGTTTAAGTCCAGCATTACTGATAATATCCAATTCATGCTGGACCCAGTCCAAATGATCAGCAGATTGAGATTCAGGATTTTCCAATTTATCTTGAAATCCCAAGGTTAAAAGTTCAATACGGGAAGTTGCAGAAGCGAACCTTTGGAATGTGGAATATGTTCGGAATCTGGAATCGATTCATCCAAATCCCCAACACGATCATCCTGCCATTCAAGTTCCAGATCGCTAATCATTTGTAAATCTTCCTGATTAGCGCGACCGTAAGTGGAAAGATAATTGCCGATCAGACCACTAGTGCCGCCGACATAAAAAATCCAACTTTGTAGGTCACGAAGATTTTTCTCTCTTCCACCAGCAACTTTCAAATCTTGCTTAGGAAGGATCAAGCGCATAACAGCAATAATCTTTAAGATTTCCATTGGCTTAAGTTTGGGTTCATTCTCAAGGGGAGTGCCTGCAATAGGATGAAGGAAATTAAGCGGAACAACATGAGGATTCAGCTCTTTCAAGCTAAATCCAAGGCTGACTCGATCATCGACACTTTCTCCCATTCCAAAAATACAACCACAGCACGCCTCTAGGCCAACCTTTTGTGCAAGCTTGACGGTGTCAACACGATCCTGCCAAGAATGAGTTGTAACAATTTTGGGGTAAAACTCTTTTGAAGTTTCAAGATTATGATTAATTCTACGGATACCAGCGGCTTTTAAATCTCTGGCTTGTGATTCATTTAAAGTGCCAAGAGTTGCACAATGGGTGATACCATCAACCTTTTTCATGGCCCCGATTGCTTCCATGATTTTAGGCCATTCCTTTTTGTTTGGCCCCCTACCACTATTAACAATACCAAAAGCACTGGCGCCATTATCTCGAGCACTAGTGCAGGCTTTTTCAACATCATCCCCATCCATCATTGGGTAAGCGTTAACATCAGCATCGTAATGAGCACTTTGCGCACAGAATTTACAATCTTCACTGCAATTACCAAATTTAGTAGGAAGTATGCTGCAAAAAGTAACTTTATTACCATGGAAATGCCGGCGGACTTTGTTGGCAGCATAGAACAAGTCATAAAGTTCACCACCTTGAACAAGGAGAAGTTGCTTGGCTTCATCCCTTGTAATATCCCCGCCTGAAATAATCCGATTTGCAATAGCAAGAAAATCAATTGAAGATTGCTGCACCATATATGGACCCCTAAAGCTATAAGGTTAAATTCAAAAATCCCAACGAAAATCATTTTACGAATTTTTGCGACTAGGCATGCAAATAACAACTAAAACACCAACTGTAGAAATAAAAGCTAACACGCCCGAAAATAAATTACGAGTATATGCTTTGTCCCCAGGTTCACTCGGTAAAGGGCCAGGAGTGTTAGGAGCTTGCGCATAAACAGAACTAGAAAAAAGCATTAAAATTGAAAACAATAGAATTCTAACAACAAAGGGAAACCCCTTTAATGAATCAACTAGCATTGCGCCAAGGGTTTTTAAACCAAGTCCCCGGACTGGAATATGCGAGATTTTCATTTTGAGCTCGAAACCTTTCTTCTTCCTGCATGAGACGCCATTTTCTCTTACGGAAGTACTTGGTTAAAAAGTACTGAATAACTGTACCGAATACAACAAATCCAATACAAATTACATCAATTAGGCCAGCGTGTTTATCAACAATATTAGAAGAATCCAAAGCACTAAGCTTATCAAGAATTGCAATAATACCATAAGCCGAGGCGAGGGTACCTAATAAGCTGGAAAAAGCAGTAAACCAGAAAGGATAAAGTAAAAGCGCAGCAATACCGCCGACAAGTAGGCAAGCCAACCAAGCATCTCCTGCAGGCATTAGAACATTTCCAACAACAATCCCTGTACAACCACCAAAGACAAAAACCACCACACGAATGATGGAAAGAGCCAAAATGCCAGATGAGATACCGAATAAAAGAGCAGCAAAAACGCCTTGGATTCCAAAATCTGGTCCTTTATCGAACCCTAAAACACCTGCCCCTGCTGTTGCCAAAAAAACCACCCAAAATTTGTGAGTCAGATAACCTGCGCTCCATAGCAATAATCCACACAATACAATGGCAATCAAAGTAGGATTTGACAACTTCACGACTTCAGAAAAAATCTCAGCGTCTAGAAAATGCATTAGGTTAGGAACTCCTATTCGAGTAACCCGCAAGTATTAAACGGATCTATCGATTAACGAAGTGTATCTTTAAACCATGGATTTTGTCAATAATAGGCAGTGGATTAAAACAATAGCGTAAAGTGCTACCAATTTTATTGGTTAAAGTAATTTCTAGGGGCAGATGCTTTCGCATATCAACAGAAACCAAGGCCTATAAAGGCTTAGTACATCAAACTGTTAAAACCAGTTTGTTCTAATTTGTAAACCGGACAACTAAACGGAACCAAACCCTGTTTATGAAATAAGTTCTGGAATTGGTTTTCCATGATCAACAATTGGTGTTGGCCGGCCATTAAAATCCTTAATGAATGTTTTAGCGGAATCAATTCCAAGGTGATGATAAATCGTAGAGAGAAAATCGCCTGGTCCACAAATGCGATTATTAGCATCTTCACCGCGCTTATCGGTAGAGCCAACAAACCGGCCAGTCTGGATTCCTCCACCCGCCCAAATGTTAGAAAACCCTCGTGGCCAGTGATCACGCCCGGGTTGCGATGTTCCTGCAGGAGCACTTGCATCACCTACCCCCGTGCTTGCAGCATAACTAATCTTTGGTGTACGGCCAAACTCCCCGGTAACGACCACAAGTACTCGCTTATCTAGTCCACGCTCGTAAATATCTTCGATCAAAGCCGAAACCGCTTGATCATAAACCCGGGATCGGAATTTCATAGCATCAAAAACATGCTGATTTACAGCATGGTCGTCCCAATTACCAACTCGTCCACAAAGGGGACCGCTAAGACTAGTAGTCAATACATCCACTCCGGCCTCAATAAGTCTTCTAGCCAAAAGCAACTGCTGGCCCCAAGAATTTCTACCATACCGATCACGGACGCGGGGATGCTCCCGAGAAAGGTCGAATGCAATTTTTGTCTGAGGGTTCGTAAGCAGGGTCATTGCTTGAGATTCAAACTCATCAAGAGCAGCTAATTCTCGGGCATGATCAAAAGATCTCTCAAGGGTGTCAAGATTTTGCCTAAGAGTTAAACGGCGACCGATCCTGCGAACATCATCAACATTGGTGAGCCCAATATTAGGCACGGAAAAAGTTGGAGAGCTGGGATTTCCTGAAACCACAAAGGGGGAATAGGTGTCGCCAAGATAAGCTGGACCATTATATTCGAGAGGCGGATTGATACCTACATAGGCAGGAAGCGGAGATTGCCTGACGCTTTTCTGCGCAAGCAAGTAATTTGATACTGTCATCCAATCGGGGTATTTTGGTTTTGGTTTATCTCGGGTATCTGGGTCGCCTGAAAGCAACTGCATTGAACCAGCAGGGTGACCGCCGGCAGATTGGCGCATGGAACGAAGTACCACCATTTTGTCCGCTATAGCAGCCTGCATTGGCATAAGTTCGGTAAATTGAAGCCCAGGAACTTTTGTTGCTATCAAATTAAATGGTCCACGATACTCACTACCAGAATCAGGCTTGGGATCATAGGAATCAAGATGAGACATACCACCGGGTTGCCAAACCATGATTACCGCTTTTTTATCAGTCGAAGGATTTAAAGCCCCTGCAGCCTGAGCCGTACTTTGATTTTTAAGTTTCAATATACCGGGTAAACTTAAAGTGGAAAAACCAGCTAGACCAGCTTGTAGGAAAGCCCTTCTACCACCATGGCCTGTGGGTATAGGCCCCCGGCAACTTCGCATGGGGAATATCGGGTTGGTATTCTTCATTTTTTTACCCCAGGTTTGACACGAATCGTAATTGGTTCAGAAACGATAATATCAGCAATATCTTTGGGCTTCGCAGTCTCTGCTGCCTTCTCAAGTTGCACCTTGGTTACATTTAATGCATCAGTTGCAGCTTTCATTTTGGCAGTAACCGTTGCTACAGCCTTAACCATTTGGTCTTTTTTGGCAGCAGGGGCAACTTGTGCCTCGGTTGCAATTTTTTTTGCTTCTGCCTCTAAGTCTTTAACTTCAAGCATCATTTTCTTGGTCTTGGCTTCAACCAAAGCAACTGCATCAGGCTTATGGCTATACTTAACAACTGCACCACCAAGAAACGAAATGGTGTATTCGCCTGGTGGAGTCTTCAAAACGGCAAGATCAAGTGTGACTTGGGAAGTATCAGCCTTTATCGGAAGATCAAACCGAGGGGCATTTTCGAAACCAGCACCAATTACTTTCATCTGAATTTTATCACCTGAAAACTCACTGCGGCGTTTGTGAACCAAAGGAATCACCAATTTCTCACCCGCGGTTACCTCATAAATTGGCGCCTTGGCTGTAATGGTTATAGGTGCAAAATCGATTCCACTAACAGCAACCGGCACATCTGCAAGCAGCCTAGGGCTTGGAATTTCACCCCATGAATCTGGAATAGGCCATGCTACGGATGCAAGCCTGCATGGTCGCACCACCGAATTTCCATCAATCTTCGATTGGCCAAAGAATTTTGCATTTGTATATCCCCGGGGAGCATCTTGATCTGCTGTTATCAACATCATTCCACGCGATTGACCTACCGGGATTTTCAGACCATGCGCTTTGACCCCCTTAGGAAGGCCTTCCATAGTAATTTCAATTTCGCCATCGAAACCATCACGGCGAAAAGCAACAACCTCGAGTGCCATTGTCGCTCCACCCCTAAGAGATATTGGTTTGGACAAAGCATTTCGATCACCATTCCTAAGCTCCATATGCATAGCCCAAGAAACCAGTGCGAAATCAGGAGCAGCTCTACGAATTATCAAACGATAAATATTATTAGGATCGTTACGAGTACCACCGAACAAATCAGTGATTTGAAGGCGATGGGTTCCATCCTCTTTGACCACCAGTTTTCCAAGAATATCTGAAGACCCAGGATTGTATGGTGGACCATCATAGGCATAGCCGTTACTCGAAACTTTTACTGGGCTGATAATATCAGTTAGTTCTAAAACATCGGTAATTTTATCCGCGCCACCTTTTGGGTCCCGCACCACATGCTGAATTAAAATTGCAGGATCAGTTTGCAAACCAAGACGCTCCGAAACAACCTCAATCCACCATTGTTCGCCTTTTTTAGCTTCAAATTCAAAGAAGTCGACATCTGAAGCAGGATAAAAGCTGCCACCAATGTCACAAGGCAAACTTATTTTCTGTGCACGCTTTCCATCGTTATTTGGTTCTATTTCTTTGGAAGCAGCATGATCAGAAAGCCCGATTGGAGGCCACGAATATGAATTGACAGTTTTTGTGGATGGCTGGCGAATAATCGGTGTTCCAGTCGCTTGCTCCCATAATCCCAATCGATAGTAAAATGCTGGCCCACCCTTGAATGTTAACTCATGAATTTTGATAACATACATTCCGTCTTTGGGCACAGAATAATCCAGCACACCTCCTAGTCGCTCGACTAGCAGATCCCTTCCAGCAGCATCTGCTATGATCACGGTTGCATTTAGCTTCGAATCAATCCCAGTTGAAGCACAGTCTACAACCAGCCTTTGCCCTTTCTTACCCATGAACTTGAAATAATCAACAGATCTTTCACTGATCGTGCCGTTAAATACCGAGCCAACTGGCAACTCAATTGCTGATTCAAGCGTCTTATTTGATTTAGATTGAACGAACTCAGGGAATTTACCAACCGTGAAAATTCGAGAAGACGATACGCCCAGCCTAGTCATTATGCGGGATTCATAAAGCCCGACAGGACAATCTGGCGCAATAGTTACCATATAACGATCAGGTATTAAAACACCTGAAGCATCGACCTTGCGACTGGCAGTAATGCGGCTATCAGAAAATATAAGATCTTGGGCATCATCAAGATGCTCACCAGTTACAACAACTTCAAACTGAGTACCAGCCTTACCGCCCATGGGGATAGTTGTTAAAAGCCTTGGGGAGGGCAAACCAACAGATTGTGCAAGTGCAAGGGTCCCCGCACCCAAAACAAGAGCGAAAGAAAACAAAAGAGTGAACAAGCGCATTGAAATAGCCAACATGGTCATTCCTTTTAATGATTAAAGAGAAATTCCTTGGTATTGATCAAGGCCCACACCAAATCCTGAAGATTTTCGCGTGCTGCCTTCTGGGCATCTACATTCTGACCTGCTGAATTAACGACAGGCGCATTTAAATAATCAAGTGCTACTTTTAATTCAATAGAACTAGGCGGGCGAGAAAACGCAGCAAGATAAACAGCATTGATTTTATCTTCAAGAGGAAGCTTTTCTTTTGCAAGTTTTTCTGCGCGACCTTGCGGATGAGAAATTTTAGAGCGGATATCCGCGGCATTTATAAGATGCAGGCTTTGTGCCAGGCTAGAAGACTGCACTCGCTCGCACTCACATACGCTTTCGCCTTCTGGGCGTCCAAACACCCGCAAAAAAGGAGAAGATCTGTTGTAACTATTATCCGGAAGAGCAACGGCACGAGTGCCAGCGGGCAGATTGGCAAAATCAGTATGAGTGCCTGCAATTTGATCAATCGAATCCAACAGAACTTCAGCAGAAAGCCTGCGAGGATAATATCGGGAATAATTCTGCCTGTCTCCTGAATTGTATTTATTCGGTGTAGATACAAGTTGGTAAGTATTCGACCGGGTTATAACTCGAACCAAATCCTTCAAATCAAAACCACTTTGAATAAAGTGTTTTTCCAAAGCTGCTAGCAATTCCGGGTTGGATGGGGGATTCGAATCACGAATATCATCTTCTGGCTCGATCAACCCACGTTGAAAAAAATGCTTCCAGTAACGATTGACTAGCGCCTTCGCAAAAAACGGATTTTGCGGAGACCTCATCCAATCTGCCAGTCGTAGCCGAGGGTCTTGATCTGCCTCGATTGCAGCAACTTGGTCACCCAATGCCATGGGTTTTAGTGCTTTCCCTGATTTAATATTCGTAGCAACCGCCAGGCCCCTCTTATGAAAGATCAAGTCCTCGCCTCGTGTGCCCGATGGCTTTCTGCCCACTTGGGAAAAGAAAGCTGCGAGGGAATAATAATCATCCTGACTCCATCGTTCAAATGGATGGTGATGGCATTGGGCACATTGCATTCGAACCCCTAAAAACAACTGTGCAACATCTTCAATTTGTTCTTTTGGTTCTTTAACACGCTTATACCAAGCGACAGGAGGATTCCCAATCACTTTGCCCGTTGCGCCCAATAATTCGCGAACAAATTGATCGTATGGCTTATTTGCAAGCAAACTGTCCCGTACCCATGCGTTAAATGCAAAGTTCGAGACAATATCACTGGCGTCATCACGCCTATTCTTTAATACTGCAGTCCACTTGCTGGAAAAATAATCAGCATAATCCGGACTTTTAAGCAGATCTTCAATTACCTGGTCCCGCTTGTTTGCACCTGTATTTGCAAAGAAATTTTTAGCTTCATCTTCGGTAGGCAAGCGACCGCCAATATCCAACGTAACCCTGCGCAGAAATGTCGCATCATCACAAATCTGGGAGGGGGGAATACCAAGCTCTTTCAAATTCAAAAAGACCGCGTTATCAATAAAGTTTTTTTCCGAAGGCAGGCTTTCCACAGGGGCTCCAAGTGGAATAGCAGCATTGTAAACCGCAACATTCCCCTGATACCGAACCATCACCGAAACTTTTCCTGGTATATCAAGCACTTTAACCAAACCGTTTTCTGTAACTTCAGCCATGGCCTTATCATTAGATTCAAATAAAGCACGGGCTGTAACATCTTGAATAGTGCCATCCGAATAATGCGCCATCGCTTTTAGCTGTTGCTCTTGTCCTCGTTGAAGCGCCCCCTTTTTAGGAATCAACTCCATCGCAACAAACTTAACACCTGTATAAGCATCTAAGAGGGCGCCCTGAGTAATCCAAGTCTTTATTATTTCATATCCTTGAGATTTTTTGGGCAGCCTAACTCCTCCGCGGTGGGGCATCTGTCCAGAAGCTTTCATTAGCAACAAGCTCGACTCTGGGTTGGTTACCAAAAGCCTGCGACCACGGCTCCCCATCACAATGCTTTCCAAGTCTTCCAATGGCTCAAAGCCTAATAAAGACAACTGAAAGCCATTTTGGCCACCACCAGCTTTAGCATGGCAGGACCCCATATTGCAGCCTGCCCTGGTGATTACAGGGATTACATCATTCACGAAACTTATTTTTGGTTCAGACGCAACCAAGTAATTAGGTTGAACAAAAAAACTTGCTATCCCAAAAAAAATGTAAAACCAGCTCATGTATCCCGAACTCTTCATTGAATAAATTCGGTAAGTATTCATTTCGCTTTTGCTCCAAGTCTAAAAGCTGAAAATATCAAGGCAGGTCAAAAAACAATGTTTTATAAAGGTGTGATGAACTAAACATCTATAAAAAATTGTACCACAACTTAATGATTAATTCAAATAAATAAGCTTCGAATAAAAATCTAAACTGAAGCCCCAAAACCAGATAATAAAGCCAATATTGCGGGACAAACCACATCCCCAAGCAGCGAAACACAAATCCTTCTCTCGTGTTGACTTACTACCTCTAAAAAAATTTCCATCCTAGCAGGAGGTAAGCAATTTTTGATCTTATCAGCCCATTCTATCAACACAACATTCCCACTTTGAAACAACTCATCACCGCCAAATTCTAGAAATTGCAATTCACTTCCCAAACGGTAAACATCTAGATGATTAACGGTATACCGGCCCTGATACTCTTGCATAAGAACAAATGTAGGACTGGTTACAAACTCTAAAGACGAGCATCCAAGCCCTTGGCATAAGGAACGAACCAATGTTGTTTTGCCACTGCCCAATTCACCATTAAGAGCAATAACGAAAGAAGTAGGAATCAATTGCCCAAGAGAAACACCAAATTCTTCAAACTTCTCAAGAGTAGGAAGAACAAAAGTGCACGAAAAGTTAGATCGAAGGTTCATAAATGTTATTCGGACTAATTAATCATCATTTTCTTCAGGTCGATCAACACTCGGGTCGCCGTTCTGAATGCGCTTTAATTGTTTTTTGTAATAAATCTTTGTAGGTTCGAGGGCGACGGCCTTAGTTTGAGCCTCTACAGCCTCTTTTTGGCGCTTTAACTGGAATAAAACTTCAGCAAGAGTATCAAGATGAGCAGCACTTTTGCCATCAAGCTTAATAGCCATCTCGGCTTGGTTAAGACCCCATATCAAATCTGATTTACAACATGCAGAAAGCCAAGCTGCGGAGTTATGTGCCCATGCACAATTAGGATAATCATCTCCAACCTTTTGAATCGATTTTTTTGCAGATGCAAATATCTTGTCCGCAAGCTCCTTCTTACCTTTAGCAATCAAAGGTTGATAAACAAGAATAGGCAACTCAACTTCGCCAGGTTGTAAATCAAAAGCTTTAGCAGCAAAAGAATCCACTTTATCAAAATCTCCAGTATCAATTGCAGCTCTGCAACGCAACCTTGCAATAAGAGAGGGGACATTAACATAGGCTTGGCTTTGAGTGAAGGAAACAAAGGGAGTCATGCATCGAAGCATAGCAAGTTCGTATCCATCAGCAGCTTTTTCAAAGCTCTTTTTTTCAATTAGCCTGCTGGCAAGTGCCCTAGATGATGCGCCCACACTGTAAGAACCTGGCTCACCAGTTTTAGAAACCAAATCAAATTGAATAAGGGCATCATCCACATAGTTTCTTTTGCCCAAGGCATAAGCAAAATCAAGCCTTACTTGTTCATTGCCGAGAGGCGCCCAAGTGGATAAATCCTTCCATTTGGAAGCTTGAGCTTTATCACCGATATTTTCTTCCATTTTTGCAATCATAAAAGCGATAATCGATTTAGATTTATCTTTATCCCACGCAACCTTAAAAGAATCTCGAGCTTTGGCCCATTCCTTTTTTTCTGCGTATAAGTCTGCGAGTGAAAGCAGTATCGTTTCGCTGCCAAACTTATCTGCTAACTCTTTAAGTTTTTCGTCTAAACCATATTTTTTCAGAATAGCACCGGCTGCATTTTTCAAACTAACACTTTCTTCAGCGGTAACCGTTGAAGCGTACTCTAGAAGGTCATCAACCAATTTCAGTACAGCCTTGGAATCTAATTTCTTATCGTGCAAATCATTAATCTGCTTGATCACAGCCAGCGCTGTTTCAGTGTTTTTTTTCTTAAAGAAGAAACGAAACAAAGGATCATAAAACTCGGAATCATCACCAAACATTTTATTTAACATTCTGCCAGAAGCTTCACGGTGTTCTATTTTTTGCAAATAACTTGCAGCATCATCCAAAGCCCGATCTCTTTTCTTAATTAGAATCCAAGCATGAACCAACTTCAAAGGCCAATCGCCTTCAGATTTATCAGCGATTCGACTGCTGTATTGGTCAAGAATTTTCAAAGCCTGTTCTTTTTCCCCAAGTCCGTAAAGAATTTTCGCCCAATGAATTTCGAGGGCGGGAACATCCTTCGCATTTTCGGTTTTAGCTTCTTCAATTAGGGATTTGATTTTGTCGAACTCAAAACGGCTGGCGTAAATCTCCGCAACCATCATGCGTTTCTTGTTTTTCAACAAACTATCAATGCCTTCAGGGACCATATAATTCAACAGTGCTATTTTCGCTGCCTGAAATAATTGCTCCGTAGATTCGACTCCATTCTTATCTTTACCCGTTAATTCTTCAGCGATCTCCATGAGAGTTTTTTTTGCTCCATCAAATTCCGTCTTTTCGTTAGCCAAACGGTACATCGCAAGTTTGTACCCTAATTTCCCCAAGAGTAAATCGTCGGGAAAATGATCCGTATCCAATACAACTTTCCACTTTGAAGCTTCGAGTGCCAACTGGGTATAGAGTTCTGGGTTTTTAGATTCTTTAGCAAATTTAAGGGCGTCATTATGCTCCCCCTTGCTTCTATACAAATAAGCAAGAATCTCTTTGTTTATTTCATCACTGATTTTTGGAGGTTTGTTTTTAGAAAGCTGATTGATTATTTTATCTGTTGATGCAGAAAGAATAGCGTAAACCGCATAATTCGAGAATACGCCCTCTGCTCTGTTTTCGAGCATCATTTGCAGAATTTGATCTAGGAATTTAAATTCATTTTTCTCAATCAGATAAGGAATGACTTTGCTTACTGATTTAGATGCATAAGAAAGTACGGAATTCCTAACCTCTTCCTGTTCTTCAGCGTTAATGATTTTAATTACAGATTTGACACCCAGACCGCCCATCTCTATTAATTTGGCAATCGATTTTTCTTTGTCTTGCAAAGTTCCAGATTGATAAGCTTGAATCAAATCAATGATTGCAATTGGTGAATCGTGATAAATCCCCCACTTAAATTTTTCCAGTAGTTCCAAAGATCGCTTTCGGATTTCTGCATCATCGCCTTTCAAAGCAACTTTGAGTTGCTCCTCAGCATCACTACCAGCCTTCCACAAATTTTTATGAGCATTTTCACGGGTAGTAAAGTCTGCATCACCCAGTTCATCAATCCATTTTTTAACTTGAGCTTGTTTAGAATCTTGGAAACCCTGCACCGACCCCAAAAAGAAGCAAAGAATAAAAACCTGTAAAAGCCTTAATTTGAAAGACATTGGCAATCCTCGCCCTAGCTGAATAAGTAATGGTTAAAAACCATTGGCTACATAATCCTATTCATTGTTAGCCCAAAACGACAAGTATAAACAGGGTAATCCGTTGCAAAATTGTTAAAACTATGAAATAACCTATCACATGACTAATTAGCAAATATGCAATATTTAAAGAGAGCCATCCTAAATATGAACAAGCTACAATTACTTTTATTAATAACTAGTTTTTCTTTTATTTTCATTATTCCTGTAAGTTCCCAAACGACCAAGACCCCAGTTACAAAATTAGAGGTTGGATTTTCAAAGGGTGATGCCACCCCTAAAATTGGGATTAAACCTGTTTATATTGCCGGTTTTGGCCATAATCGAAAAGCTGAGGGTATAAGTGACCCCGTATATATTAGAGTAATGGTGCTTAAAGCTGAAGGGAAGAAATATGCCTTTGTTAGTGCAGATTTAATTGGTTTATTTAAAGATCAAGTTGATGAAATCCGTAAGGAATTAAAAGATTTTGAAAATGTCATGTTTTCCTGCACCCATTCCCACGAAGGCCCAGATACTTTAGGGCTTTGGGGGCAAACCCCTTTTCAGTCCGGAACAGACCCAGACTATATGCTTTCCTTGCAAAAAATAGCAGTAAGCACGATTAGAGAAGCCGCTAAAAATCTAACGCCCTGCGACACAGAGATTGCTGCAGTTTCACTTCCTGAACTTCTACATGATGGGAGGCCACCCATAGTAAAAATGGATGAATTATTAACTTTGAAATTCAACAAAGTTAACACAAAAACGGCATTGGGAATCGTTCTTTTTTGGCATTGCCATCCCGAAACCCTAGGGAGTGGTAATAAAAAAATAAGCTCCGATTTTGTTGGCTATACGGTTAAAGAAATAATGAAACAAACTCAAGCTGAGGCGATTGTATTTAGCGGTGCAGTAGGCGGGTTGATGACATCTTTAAAAGTTTCAATTAAAAATGAACAAGGCGAGAACTTAAATGACGGATCCTATGAAAAAGCTGAACGCTATGGGCAATTATTGGCAAATGCCAGTCTCAATTCATTAAAAAAAGCCAAAGGAATTAATCTGACGCCTATAGTTGTACGAAAGAAAGAAATTCTGCTTCCGGTAGATAATCCGATATACCGATTAGCAAAACAATTAGGTGTTTTTAAACGAGAAATATTTGATTGGGATTTAGAACTGAATAAATCTGCGGGCCTCAATCAACGAGAAGAAAAACACCCTGCTGCAAAAACCGAAGTAAGTATCATAACTTTAGGTGAACTTGGAATCGGATGTATTCCTGGTGAAATATACCCCGAACTACTTCTAGGGAAAGTTGCAAAAACATCAGAAAAAGAGGCTGATTACCAAGATGCTGCTACAGAAATCGATTGGTTTCAAAAATGGAAAATGCCTTACAAAACTGTAATTGGATTAGCAAACGATGAGATTGGCTACATTCTTCCAAAAAAACAATGGGATGAAAAACCACCGTATGCTTATGGAAGTAAAACTGCGCCTTACGGCGAAATAAATAGCCTAGGGCCAGATACCGCCTTTTTTATAGCTAATGCTTTCAACGAATTACTATCCAAATAACCAACTCTGCATATTTAAGATTCAATAAAAAAACCCAAACTTAGGTGTTTGGGTTTTACTTTGAACATCAATTTTTAATTACCAAAACTTCAAGTATCTCAAGAACAAATCATTAATTGATTATTCTGGATGTTGGATTTGCTGGAATTGGCTGAGCTTGTGGCACCAATTTTGGAGCAGGATTGTTAGGAGTTGGGCTTAAGGGCAAAGTATTTTGTGGGCTTAATGGAGGGGGAGCAGTTTGCGTTGATACCCCAGGACTTACTGGTATAGAAGGCTGTCCAATTACATAGGAGCCACTTTCTTCAATAACCGGAGTTCCTTGCTGAACAATGACTTCACCATTGTTTAAAGTTTCAGGAAAAGCACTTTCAGTCTTTTTCGCCTGACCGCCTCGTAAAAACCCACCATTGCCATCACCCCAGGTACAACCGCCCAAACCTAGGATAGAAGCAATTAAAATCGATACACCCATAATTTTCGTCTTCATAATTATGCCCCACTTAAAAAAATTGCTAAAAACATTAAAGTTCTTATGAAACCCATTCCCGACATTAGGATCATGCAACAGAAAATGGATGTCGGCAAATTACAGACACAAATAAAAAGAAAACGCAATAATCCTGCAAAGGATCATCGCGCTTTCTCGTTAAAGACAGATTAAGCGATAAGGTTTACTATTAACTGGCTTTCTTGCTGGAAGGTTCATTACTGACAGTAGAAAGTAAGCCTTTAATATACTTCATAGCTTCGTCAAGTTGACGATCCTTGAAGTCTTTGGTAACCGGCTTAGCAGCAGGTTTATCTTTTCGTTGGATAACCTCAATATCACGCTGATGATCCATAAGATCGTCGCGTTCTTTGCGTGAAAGTTTAATTTCAAGATCAGGTTTAACACCCCACTCGTCTTCATCCTTGCCACCTGTGCTGGATTTATTAAGGTTCTTGCCACTTGGGCGCCAGAAGGAAGCAATCGTTAACTTTAATTCGCCATCGCCAAAGGCTTGGATGTTCTGCACACTACCTTTTCCATAGCTTCTTTCACCGATGATAATCGCACGATGGTGATCCTGAACAGCAGCAGAAACAATTTCGCTACCACTGGCACTTCCACCATTAACAAGGCAAGCCATGGGAAAATCAAGCAAGCTTCCATCAAGAACGCCTGTATGTTTTTGCTCACGCCCCTGTCGAGGCCTGATGCTAACAATAAGGCCATCACCAATGAACAAATCGGAGATATCGACAGCGCTATCAAGTAAGCCACCGGGGTTAAATCTGAGGTCTAAAACAAAACCTTTAACACCACTGGAAACTAATTCGCGCATAACTTTAAGGAGATCTCGTGCAGTATTTCTAGAGAAACTGGTAACACGTGCGTAACCAATTTTAGAAGTGGGGTCGATCATAAAATCCCAATCATCGTTATCTTTGCGTTTGAAACCAAGAACAGTTTCAACTTCGACCCTTCCACGACTGATTTCAAATTCGATAGGTTTTTCGACACCTTCACGCTGAACAACAATTTTCACTTTGGTGTTGGGTTTGCCAAGTATTTTTTTAACTGCATCAGAAAGCTGCATACCCTTGGTAGAAATAACTTCGGGTTTAGGAAGGGCCTTGCCCTCGCTATCAACTTCACGAATCACAGTGGAAATAATATCCCCAGCCATAACCCCAGCCTTGTAAGCGGGGCTATTTTTAATGGGGGTGACAACCAACAGCATTTCAGAAACCGCATCTTTGCGTATTTGCACGCCAATACCCGTAAAGTTACCTTGTACATCTCTATCAAAGTTGGCTTTCGTTTCGCCATCAATATAAGTCGTGTAGGGATCCAGGTTATTTAGCATGCGTTGCAAAGTGATATCAACATCTTTACCGTTATCAAGGTCTTCTCGTTTACCCAAATAAATACGAGCATCAGAAAGAACTTTAAGAATGTCAGGTTCTCGCAAATCCTTAGGATTCTTAATCTTTGCTTGCAGAGCATCGGGGATTTTCTCTTCAATTCTACGATATAGCCCCTTAACGGCCCAAGCTGTCATATCACCGGCATTAACTTCTTTAACATAGCCTTTACGAATAACTTCAATTGCTTGCTGAACTTTTTTGGCAAAAGCATCGGCTTTGTCTTTGCTTAACTTGGTTTGTTCAAGAATTTCAATCCTTTTCTTTTCAAAAACTTCAGGCTCAATCTTACCATCAACCAAAGATTGATATTCCTTACGCAAGCTGCGTTGAGCTTCAAGCCTAGGCATTTTAAGAAGCAACAACTTACCTTCAGAAGAAAGTTCTTCAGGTACTTTTTTCGAAGCAACCAACTTTTCAAACTTCTCAATTCGGTTATTTGCCTTGGCAAATTCTTTAGGATTGTGAGTCAGAATAAAATGATTCGTCCGACCACCCAACACCCAATGTAGCTGGTTTTTTTCTTCTTTGGTCTTACCGTATTGTTTGGTTAAATCGGGCATTTTCTTGTCAAGGAATTCGGCCAACTCATCCACAGTGACAACACCATCGGCTTCGTAGCCTTCTTTGTCTGCTTCGCCTTTCAAGCCTTCAATCACAGCCTTGGCAAAAACGCCATTATCCTCAGCTTCAATTGAGGGGTACAAGCCATTGTTAGCAAGAAAAACAACTCTTCCAGGAAGGGGGAGGTGATCTTCGGAAGCATCTTCACCCAAAAACTCTTGGTAAGGGTTAGCGCCTAGGGAAGCCTCCGCAACAGCTTTACCCTGAGCAGCTTGAAACCCCTTAAAATTAACATCTATGAAGGAACAAAATTTCCCTGATTTCAAGGTTTTAAGAGTATCAGCAAGATCACTGCTTGCGATGGCATTTTTATCGCGACCTAAAAAGGTCGAATCACTTGTAAAATAGCAGCGTCTGTCGCCACTATCCCCCATTGGGCCTCCCTGACCAAAAAAACCAAAAATCACCAGATCATCAGGTGTGGCTTTAGAAGCGGCCCATTTCAATGCCTCGAGAACATTTTCGCGGGTTGCTTCTGAAGTAAAATCGGAAAGGTCTTTGGCATTCTTGGGTTCACCTAGCAGCAGTTTCCCATTTTCTTTGGTTAATCCCAAAATGTTTTTATCCGAAAGCAATTTGAAGAGAGCAACAGCATCAGCTTCCGCTTTAGGCTTTTCTTTAATTTGCGCATCTTTGTATTTGCTAACGCCAACGATTACGGTGTAAACATTTTGTTTTCCACCCTCAGCAGAAATAAAGGGAGTTAAAGATATAAAAAATAAAGTTGATAACGCAAGTTTAAACAGCAACCGTGACATAAATCAAATTCCTTTCGAGTTCCATTCAAGTTGTTTCAAAGTTTAGGAATTCACAATACCTTCTTACCATTTTGGCGGGTTTGCTAACAATAAGTCAACCCTTCTATTGAAACAATAACAATTTTGTTATTTGAAAGATTTAGCAAGTTTTTGAAGAACCTCGATTCCTCGTTCTAAAGTTTGCTGTTTAGCTGCAAAACTAACTCTAAAATTGGAATCGACAGAACTAAAAGTCTTACCTGGAATTATTAATAAGTCGTTTTGAATCGCTTTTTCAACAAAAGCAGAACTATTCCCACCCGGGGCTTTGGGGAAGAGGTAAAAGGCCCCACCCGCGTTGGGAATCTCATAATAATCCTTGATTCCGTTCAGAAGAAAATCTCGTTTAAGCTTATATTCTTGCATAAAACTTGACATATCTTGATTCAAAGCAGTAATTCCTGCGTATTGAACCATACTTGGCGCACAAACAAAGGTAAATTGCTGCAACTTGATCATCTCTTGAATCAATTTGGCAGGCCCGTGCGCATACCCCATTCGCCATCCAGTCATACCATAAGATTTGCTAAAACCATCTAAAACAAGAACATTGTGATTATAATCGGCAGGTGTTTGCAACAACCCATCGTAATGAAAAGCACTATAAATCTCATCAGAGATCAACAAAACGCCATACTTACTGGCAAGTTCCGCAAGCGCTTTAACCGTATCATGCGAATAAGTTTTACCCGTTGGATTTGCAGGATTATTAAACAAGATAACCTTGGTTTTTTTAGTGATAGCTTTCTCGACCTTAGCAATATCAATTTCGAAATCGGGATAGGTATCAATAAAAACAGATTTCCCACCAGCAAGCGAAACTAGATGTGGATACATGACAAAGTAGGGATCAAAAATAATCACCTCATCTCCAGGATCAACGACGCAACATAAAGCTAGAACCAAAGCGCCACTGGTACCGCTAGTAACAATTAAATCCCGATTTGATCCGGAAAATTTCGCTTCAACCATTTGCAGTAATTGCTGCCTAAGTTCTGGTATACCCTGGGTGAGGGTATAAGTATTTCTACCTGCATCGATAGCATCTTTGGCCGCCTTTTTAACAGGTTCTGGGACATCGAAATCTGGTTGGCCAATACTTAAATTAATCGGATCTTTGATCGACTTTGCAAGTTCAAAAACTTTCCTGATTCCCGATGATTCGATATGCGACATGCGCTCTGAAATCCAATGTTCCACCACGGCATCATGATTCGTCATTGCAAAGCCTTTCATAAGCAAAAGTCATTTTGAATATTTAGAAAAAACTTGTTGTTCGGATAACTGGATGGCCCATTTAGTCTGTAATTTCTGCAACGCATTTTCAATTGGGATAGCCTTGAGCATGGTCTCTGATTCTTCAACCAATCCTAGTGATTTAAGTTTTTTAATACCGTCTACAACATCGTAATCTATTTTTTTAACAAAATGCTGAGTAAAGAAAAGCTCAATAAAATCATCTAACTGCTGGCTGGTCCATCCTTTTTCCGGCGCATATTTCAGCAAGCAATAATACCCTAACATTACCTCCCTGCTTTGCTGCTCTTCAGCTTCATCCATCAATCGGGAAATAACACCTGCATTACTATCAAGCAGTTGAAAGTAAAGGTTTTTAGTCACCCTTAACTCATAGTTCTGCCTTTTAGTCACATAATTATAGTAACTTCGATAACCATAACCGCCAAAAGCCAAAGCCAATGGCCAGATGGTTATGCCCACCAATGCAACAATTCCAACTTTCAAAAAGCCAATAATAATGTTGTAAAGAACCAAACCAAAACCAGTTACAAGCGGGTAACCAATCATGCTTTGATCTAGGCGATTCAGTCGCGCCTTTGCCCCTGGGAAAACCATAGGGATTTCGTTTTTAGGGAGGTCTTTGAATAGTTTAAGAAAAACATGATCAGCAACGGTCGAAGACTTTTCGGGATGTTTTTTTTTCATTTTCACAAAAACAGCAAAGCGGGAATAGCCAGGTGTTGGGACTTTCTCTTGCTTCCAAGGTGCCCACCATTTTGCAGATCGTCTTAAAAGAAAAGTTTCGCCCCGATAATACATTAACAAACGGTCAAATTCTTCCTGCCTAATTTCAACATGAAGGCCCCAGAATTTTGAAGATTCCTGCTCCCACTTGTGTACGTTCTCCCAAGTCACTCTTTTAAAATTGGCATGCTCAAGTAGTTTTATGAAGCCTGCTTCTAAAGTATCAAGCGAGGGGACTGATTCTGGAACCGAAAGCCCCGAAGCTGGTTGCTTTGATATTAAAGGCAAATAATTTGAATCAGGATCAAAAAAATAGTACTCCGACTTCATCGCCTCAAGAGGTTCTGCAAATTCCATGAATAATAAAGATGATAGAGTTTCAAGCAACAAAACTAGATTTTTTTTCCCAACACTATCAAAACCACAATCATTAAGGATAAGCTTAAGCAGATCACCTTTCCTGACAAGAATTGAATGTTCAAGATGGCGATGATTTGCCATTAATGAAAACTCCCGCACCACCGCCCGGAATAGCAAAAGGTATCTACCATTCCAAGCCTGCAAGCCCATCATTAGGATTTTTAAGATTATCTTCTACCAATTTGTCTAATGCCCCCTGAACCTCGCTCATCCTTTCGGGCCTAGCAGTTGCTTGAAACGAAAGGCATTTATTAACGAGCTCGGCTAGAGTTTTATTGATCGGAGGCATTAGAACTTCAACAGGTTTATATTGCTTTTGCCAAGATTTTAATTCAATGGGTTTATTTTCTTCATTCAAAGATGGTGGGGGCAATTTTCCAGTTATAATTTTGTACATTGCAGCACCCAACGAATAAATATCTGTCCGTTCGTTGACCATTTTGTGTTTGGCTTGTTCGGGTGCCATGTATTCTGGCGTACCTTGAATACGGTCTTTGGGTTCATCGCGGATCCAAGAAAGCCCGAAATCGATAACCTTAACCGTACCATCTTTCCCAAGCATGATATTATTGGGTTTAATATCTGCATGAAATACGCCTTTTTTATGCATGTGAACAAGTGCTGAAGCAACCTGCTCAAAAACCTGCATGATGCGTACGGGAGAAAGCCTAGGGGCTTCATCAATGGTTTTCCCATCTACAAACTCAATAAGCATGTGCATTTTTTTAAGCCGAAACATCCAGTCTTTTACAGGTTCCAATGCATGAATTTTGATTAGGTTCGGGTGATCAAATAATTGTGCAACCCTGAATTCATGATCTGCCTGATCCTTGAATTTCATATCTTCCGGAGATTCAAGAGGCACTACTTTAAGAGCAAAATTCTCAGCAGTTTTAGTCATGCGAATTTGAAGAATCGCACTCTGTGCTCCATTCCCCAACGGGCCAACAATCGAAAACTTTTCTATCTTCATCATTCTTCCCTTTAAAACACAAATTATTTCTAACATACTACTGGCTTTAAGGCTCTACTCAACATCTGAACTTCTTTTTATTGCGAAATACCTGTATTCTTAAATTAGAAACAGATGTTAGTCGTTAGGCAACTAATTAACCTAGAAAAGCTTGCAAAACAGACAAAAGGCGCAGGCAATGAATGTGATTGATGATGAACCTTCCCAAAAAACTATCAACAAAATCGGGAAGGTTATTTTTGATCGAATGCAAAAAAACCAAGCTATTCCCTTCGGAATGGATTGGTTTGAAGATCGATTAATGGAATTTTCAACACACAACGACAATATTAAAATCAATCTATTCAGATTTATTGATGCATTTCCATCACTTACCACTGCCAAAGAAATTACAGATCACCTCAAGGCCTACCTGGGGAAATCAGAATATGGAATACCATGGTGGATAACCTTTTTAATAAAATTCCTTCCGTCACGTGGAATCGCAGGGGATTTATTGTGCTACATTGCTAAATTCGCTGCGGGAAGAATGGCGAAAAAATTCATCGCTGGGAGCAATTTTACACAAGTTGAAAAATCACTAAACCTTCTTCGAAAATCAGGGTTAGGCTACACGGTTGATATTCTTGGGGAAGCTACCATCACCAGCCAAGAAGCAAACTTGTCGCTTCAAGAATACAAAAACCTTGCATTAAACCTTGCAGAGCGATCAAAAACCAAAATCAATTTATCTGCTCTGGATTACTGTTACGGTTCAAATCTTCCCAAAGAAAATATTTCGATAAAAGTTTCTGCGCTAGATTCTCAATTAGACGTTATTTCATTGGAAAAAAGCTTCGAAAGGCTAAGACCAAAAATAATTTTGATCCTCAGACTTGCAATAAAAAACAACTTGTTCATTTATTTTGACATGGAGCAAACAAGCCTCAAAGAACTAATACTACACACTTTTAAATCGATCCTTTCAGAACCTGAATTTAAAACTTGGCCTAATGTTGGAATTGCTATTCAGGCATACCTGAAGCAAAGCCATTCAGATCTGATTGAATTGCGTGAATGGGCTGTTAAAAGGGGAACCCCCGTTTGGATCAGGCTGGTCAAAGGTGCTTATTGGGATTTCGAAACAGTTACTGCTAATTTAAATGGATGGGACCAACCCGTTTGGCAAACCAAAGCACAAACCGATTCAAATTATGAATTTTTAACCAGCTTCCTTCTGCATAATAACAACTATTTACGACCTGCCTTTGGCTCCCATAATGTTCGAAGCGTTGCCTATGCTATTGCCAAGGCGCAAATCCTCAAAATCCCCGATTCCGACCTTGAATTTCAAGTTCTTTATGGCATGGGTGACACTATTGGCAAATCATTGGCCAAGCTTGGTTATCGGGTAAGAGTTTACACTCCGTTTGGTGAATTAATTCCCGGCATGGCTTATTTTGTTCGTAGGCTTCTCGAAAACACTGCCAACGATTCTTTTCTCAAAGCCAGTATGCTGAATAGCCAGGATGAGGATTTTTTACTTATGAAACCTAATGCAATCCAATCACCAACCAATCCAATCGAAACGACCTCCAAAAGTTCAAAACACACTTTTTATAATGAGCCCCTTTCAGATTTCACCATTTCCAAGAATCGTTTGGATATGGCCCAAATAATTAAAACGCTAACCGCTTTGCCAACCAAAACTTATCTTCCAATTATTAATGGAAAAGAAACTAACACCCACAGTTTTATCGAAAGCATTAATCCATCTCATAAACGCCATATTGTTGGAAAAATCGGATGCGCATCCATAGCTGATACAAATCTTGCAATTACTTCTGCAACTAAAGCGTTTGATTCTTGGAAAGAAGAAAAAGCATCGGTACGGGCGAATCTGTTACGAAAAGTTGCCCAAAAACTAAGAGATAAAAAATTGGAAATGGCATCTTGGCAAGTAATTGAGTGTGGCAAAGGTTGGCGCGAGGCAGATGCTGATGTCTGCGAGGCAATTGATTTTTGCGAATACTATGCAAGCCTAGCTGAAATAATGGCGATCCCGAAAGTCATCCAGCTTGCAGGAGAAACAAACCAAACTTTTTATCAACCCAGAGGCGTTGCTGTGGTGATTTCGCCTTGGAATTTCCCTTTGGCCATTCTTGCAGGCATGTCTGCCGCTGCGTTGGCTACAGGGAATACCTTGATCATGAAGCCTGCAGAACAATCAAGCGTGGTTGCTTATCATTGGATGAAAATCCTACTGGCGTGTGGTTTCCCAGATTCTGTTGTCCAATTTCTACCTGGTATTGGTGAAGATATTGGCCCGCATTTGGTTTCTCATCCCCTAACTGCAATTATTGCATTTACTGGTTCAAGAAAAGTTGGATTAGAAATCAATCAACTGGCATCTAAAACCGAAAATGGGGTCAAATTTGTCAAAAAGATTATAGCTGAAATGGGTGGAAAAAACTGCATTATCATAGACAAAGATGCAGACATGGACGAAGCCTTAACCGGTGTTGTTAGCAGTGCAATCGATTTTCAGGGGCAAAAATGCTCCGCTTGCAGCCGAGTGCTTATTCCTAGGGAGATGCATGATGCGTTTAGCCAAAGGCTTTCGGAAGCCATCGCATCGAAAACTTTGGGGCCTGCGGAAGACCCTGCAAATCAAATCGGCCCTGTGATTGATGAAGAATCACGCGCCCGAATCGAAAAAAGAATTGATGAGTCAAAACAATCTGCAAAGCTGATTTTCAGGGCGGATGTAAGCAACCTTAAAGATGATGGCTTTTATGTTGGTCCCGCGATTTTCGCAGATGCAGACCCAAAATCTGATTTATGCCAGCAAGAAATTTTCGGCCCAGTCATTGCCCTTATTCCTTACGATACTCTCGAACAAGCAATTGCTATCGCCAACGATTCCCCCTATGCTCTGACCGCAGGCATATATTCAAGAAATCCTGAATCAATCAGTCTGATTTCAAGATACATTGAGGCAGGAAACCTTTATATTAATAGAAAGATAACCGGTGCAATGGTTCACAGGCAACCCTTTGGTGGTTACAAGTTAAGTGGAGTTGGCTCCAAGGCAGGTGGCACCGATTATTTGTTGCAATTTGTCCTTCCAAGGACTATTACAGAGAATACACTCAGGCGAGGTTTTGCTCCCGGAGTGCCCACCCGAGGCTTTGACCTTGATGTTTCATAGACCCCTAGCAATTAGGTAGCAACATGATGATTCGAAATGTTTTTGCTTTATCTTTCTTGTTTTTTATTGGTATCAGTATCGCGACAGCGTACCCACCTGAAGAAGTCAAAGCACATAATGCCCTGGTTTATTCGGTTGCTTTTAGCCCCGATGGAAAAACTCTTGCAACTGCAGGATTTGATAACAGCGTTAAGCTGTGGGATTATGCAACCGGAAAAGAAATTCGTACAATTTCCGGCCATACAGGCCCTGTTTATGCGGTTACCTTTAGCAAAGATGGAAAAACCCTCTATTCTTCAAGTCTAGATACTACCATCAAGGCTTGGAACACTGCGGATGGGAAAATGACGCAGGAACTTAAGGGCCACACCGGAATTGTTGACGGCTTCGCAATTAGCCCAGATGGCAAAACTTTGGCCTCATGCAGCTCCGACAAATCCGTCAAGCTTTGGAACCTAGCAGATGGCAAAGAATTAAAGACTTTAGGCTCACACGCCAATTCGGTTTACAGCGTTGCCTTTTCCCCTGATGGAAAAACTTTGGCCTCGGCAAGCGCAGACATGACCATAAAAATTTGGGATATAGCATCACAAAAAGAAACCAAATCTCTGAAAGGGCCGACCGCTGCGATTACGGGCATTGCGTTTACTGATAACAACTCGCTCGTTTCAATCGGGCAAGATCGCTTCGTTAGGATTTGGAATGCACAAGCTGGAACCGAGACTAAGAAAATGGGACCCACTCCAGATGACCTCTACGGTTTAGCGCTTTCCAAAGATATTAAAAGCTTGGCAACAAGTGGATACGGTGGGAATGTAGCTATATGGAATCTGGCAGATGGAAAAGCGAGTTTCAATAAAAAGCTTAAACTGTTCGGCGCATACTGCGTCGCCTTTTCTCCTGACGAGAAATTTCTAATTACCGGGCATGATTCAAGCTTTTTATTAATCACGCCCATCAAGTAAAACAGCAAGCATTCTACTTGTTATCATTTGAAGTAGGATTTGAAAAAGGCGAGTTACCTGATTTTTGTGAAACCAACAAAGGATCCGAAATCCCCGGATCCTTTGGTACGTTAGTAGTAACCCCAGTTCCTTTGCAACCTAAAACAAATAAAGCAATCGTTGCAGAAGCAAACACAGGCAAAATCATTCTCATGTGAATTTTCATAGTAACCTCGATATCGAACTACCATGCATTTAAACTTTACAAATAAATCTACAACAAGAATCAGACACAAGAGCACGCACTTGAGCTGATTCGAGTATTTTTGCAATTATTTTGGCTAATTAATAACAGGTAAACTAGATATAACGATTTTAATGCTTTAACAATTTGATTTGGCAATAGACCTCGACCCAGCGCTTACAAATCTTCGCTCAAATGCGCCAAGGCTTCTCTTGCATGGATTGCAACATCAGCATTAGAGGAATCCGCTAATTGATCTAATTCCGGCCAAAGCAGGGATATTCCTTGGGTGGAAATGGTGTGAATGGTTTGATGTATGGTAAGTGGATCATCACTAAGAAGATTTTTGGCAAGGGATTGCAGAGATTTTCGTTCGCCCAATCTGGCAAGGGCAGCGGTGGCAGCGAAACTGATTTCCAATTTGGTATCTTTACGCATTTTATGAAGCGTTTTAAGCACCTCTAATCGGTTCACCGGTTCCCACCAACCCAAACTTGTCAACGCTTCTTGAACAACTGAAGAATCCCCACTGTTAGCAAGTTCTATTAGGCAATTTTCTGCTTCAATACCAGGGTGATGGCGAAGACATTTGGCAAGAGCGATTGCCTCCAATTTCTTGGCTTTGGGATTACTGTAAAGCCAACTGAAATTTTTGAAACGGAATGCAGACTTATAGATGGTTACAAGAGCTCGCCCTTTGTTTGTTTTTTCAAATGCAAACAGTTCCCAGACAAAAGCTTTGTAGGGGTAACCAGGATCCGCAAGCCATTCCCATGCTGAAACAGGCGGGGCACACTTTAAGGAATAGAGGGCTCGCAGGACATCACGGTGTTCAGCCCAAGAAGATTTTTCGAGCTGGCTCACTAGTGATGTTTGAGCCTTGGAAAGATAAGATTTCAAGGAGGATTCAAGTGAATCTAAGCGCATTATTTGCCAGCGAAAATCTTCAGGGTTTTGTAATTCCCGCTCAAGAACATCAGTCATCCCGTGATATCGCCTTAAAAACCTGATCCCATTTTGAAAAAGCACAACAAGTGCTGAACAGCTATATTGAATGCGATTTTCCCAAACCAGTTCATAAATGCTGCCAATTTTCGCTTCTGCGAAAACCTCAAGCGATATCCCAGATTGCAAACCATCCATTGCCAGCGATAACACCACTACTGCAAGATTTCTTTCTTCAGGTATCGGAGATTTAAGCAATTCCGGGAAAGATTCAAAACTTACAATCTCTGCAGCAAATAAAGGCGCAATTGCCAATTCCCTGCGCTGGCAAAGATAATCAACAATCTCAGGAAGTATCTTATCCCGATTTACCTGCCTTAGGGCATTAGTTATATCAATTGCATACCACAAATCTTCCAGAGGATCTTTAGAATGGGTTTTGCCGAATGCTTTTTGCAGGATTTCAAACGCTTGATTCGTACCCAATTCCAAAAGCGACCGGACCACAACAACATAATCCAAGCCAGGCCTAAGCATGCCCTCGACTCGCATGACCATGCCATTTTCGAGATAATTATTAATCTTATTCTTGGTTTTTTCCATGAGCCAAACAGGAAGTTCTTCTCCCTGATAGATCTCAAGATGCTGCCTGGAAACAGGCGTAAGGCCAGTAATTTTTTGGTTTTCCCCATCACGGCGAAAGTTTAACACCACAAAAAACATTACCGTAACAACCATAAACAGGCATAACATGATTAACATTGGATCCATGATGCCCTCCTGCCTAAAGTTTGATGTTAAGGTTGTTAAATCAATCCTGCCTAATATTTCCATTTCCCATGATAACATATTTATATGAAGTTAGTTCATTTAATCCGCAGGGACCTCGCGCATGATACTTATCGGTGCTAATGCCGATTTCTGCCCCCAAGCCTATTTGGCCACCATCATTAAACCTTGAACTAGCATTAACAATCACGGCTGCAGAATCAATTTCCCTTACAAATTGCTGGGAAGCGGCCAAACTTGAAGTAACAATCACATCAGTGTGTTTGGAACCATACTTATTGATATGCCTGATTGCATCATCAATATCCGAAACGATTTTAACAGAAATAATTAGGTCAAGAAACTCTTCTGAAAAATCTTGCTCTGAAGCTATTTTTAAATCTGACACGATAGAACAACTTAGTGGGCAACCGCGAACCTCCACGCCACAAGAGATTAATGCCTTATGCAGAACAGGCAAAGCGAGGTGTGCTATTTTTCGGTCGATAAGCAAGCTCTCAGCAGCATTACAAACGCCTGGCCTTTGGCACTTCGAATTGACTAGGATTTTTGCAGCCATATCCAAATCTGCACTCGCTTCAACATAAACATGGCAGTTTCCGTCAAAGTGTTTCATAACTGGCATAGTTGCTTCAAGAGAAACACGCTTAATTAGTTCTTTCCCACCTCGGGGAATAACAAGATCAATTAGATCGGATTTCAACAGCAACTCACCCACAACTTCACGCTCAGGAATTTGAACAAGTTGAATGGTATCGACTGGAAGGCCAGAGCTAGTAAGTTCAGCCCGAAGGATTTCAACCAGAATCTTATTAGTGTTTAAGGCTTCTTTGCCTCCGCGTAGGATAATCGCATTGCCACTTTTAAAACTCAGCGCAGCAGCATCGGAAGTAACATTAGGCCTCGACTCATAAATAAAAAACAACACGCCTAAAGGAACCCCAACTTTGAGTACTTGCAACCCATTAGGGCGAAACCCACCCTTAAGAACCCTGCCAATGGGATCTTCAAGAGATGCAATTTCGACCATCGAACGGGCCATTTCTGTCAATCTTTTAGCGGTAATAGTGAGCCGGTCGATCTGCGAGGAGCTTAGAGAAAATTCCTTGGCATTGGAAAGATCAAGCTGGTTTGCGTCCCTAATTCTATCAGAAGCATTTAGCAACCGAGTAGATGCGGCCAATAGCCAATCGTTCTTGCGCTGGGTGCTTAAATTTGCAATTTGTGCAACAGCATTCCGGGCTTTAAAAGCTATTTCCTGAGCGTAATGTTTAATATCCATCGAACAATTCCACCTAGAGTTTTAATCAGGGGGCCGCACCTAATGGGCCTGTAGTTTTCTTGGCACCCTCTAATGGTATTAATTCTATGGTTCTTTCCCTTGCAAACTCTTCCAGCAATAAAAATTCGCGCGGAAGATGCAATTTAACAGACTCCACATTCAACCCTGGGGTACCTGGCCTAGCGGTAAGATCGATATAAGCAAGGATCTTAGGAAGATCACTTAAAACCGGGCCTTGTATTTTAATATCTAATTTCGCAGACCTTTCATCAGTAAACCTTGGCTTAAATGCAAAATTAGAAGGGCAAAGAAAACGAATCGAAACATCAGAAAGATCGTAAGTCTTTTTTGGTTCTGGAACGGATCTAATCAAAACTTTCGCAGGTAAAACCTTCACGGGCTTTCCTTCAAGTTCCTCCACCACAGAAACACGAACAGACTGAGAAACATTGTTTTGAAAACCCATCGGGCTAAAGGGGATAGCAGTAAAATGCGTGGGCATACTTTTTGTGCGTTCTAATATTTCAATAGGCCCCTTAACCAATACGGATGCAGGTTCGATTAGAATCTGGTTTAACACCGAACCTTCCATCCCACTCTCTAATCGAACAGGGATTAACTTTTCCCCCACCCGGTACACTGTAACTGGAATTTTGTTTTTACCATCAACCAGCCTTGCCCGTACCCCTTGAGGAACCGGGATATCACTTTCCGATATCACAACATTATCGCCAAACTTGTATTCCCCCAAACGCTCTTCCGTAACACTGTATTCAATTTTGGAAACGCATTCATCATGTTCAAGGGACCGTTGAAACTCGCGAATTTTCAATGGTGATCCCGAAAAAGAAACTCGAACTTTCATATTTGAAACAACATCAAGCATAAAATGATCTTGCTGCAAAGAATTAAGTGTAACCACAACAGGTATGGTCACATTATCGATAATTTCCTGATCGCGATTGCTGCCATAAAGCCACGCCATCAGTGCCAAAGCAAATGCCACTGCAAGCGAGCTAAACCGATCAACCCATTTAAACTTCAGCCAATTCGAGAGAATTTTATAATCCACCTTAATGTACCTCGCAACTGATCAAGCTACTCTATCTGCTTCTTGATTTTTGTTTGCATTTTGTTTGATTTCTCGAACATGTGCAGTATTAGATTCAAGAAGTTCAGCCAACCTTCGAGAGAGATTTTCTCTCGGAACTACTTCTAACTGCCCTGCCGAAGCCAAAGTAATCCTGCCCGTTTCTTCACTAACAACAAGCAAAATTGCATCTGTTTCTTCGCTAGTCCCCAGAGCAGCCCTATGTCTCATACCATGCAGATTTTTAGAACTCACTTCGACGGGAGATAATGGCAACTGACATCCAGCAGCTACAATTCGGCCATTACTTACAATCATGGCACCATCATGCAGCGGGCTTTGTTTTTGAAAAATAGCACGGATTAAAAGGGGAGAAACTTCAGCATCAACCCGAGTTCCTGTTTCAACATAAACCGTAAGAGGTATTTCCCTCTCGATGGCAATCAATGCGCCTACAAATTGCCCCGCAAGAAC
This sequence comes from Candidatus Kuenenia stuttgartensis, assembly GCA_945897965.1. GTDB lineage: Bacteria > Planctomycetota > Planctomycetia > Gemmatales > Gemmataceae > UBA969. The sequence goes on from CAMDHK010000004.1 coordinate 54,989, forward strand.
TTCTGCAGCATCTGAAAGTTTATCAACAACGGGGCGTTTACTAGAAGAGGTGATGGCATACAAAACGCCGTATTTCCCCAACCACATCAAGCCCCTCCTTAATTCGGGCTGGAAAATAACAAGCAAGGCAAGGAGCATGGTAGCTAATAGATAATCAAGAATTCTGCCAACAACAGTTAGATTGAAGATACTGACAAGAATTTGGGCAGATAGAAAAATGCCAACCACAACCAACCCAAAGGCACGCACAACCCCCATGCCTCGACTTCGCCCTAGGAATTGGAGCAGGAAGAAAATGGCAACAGCAAGGATTGCAATTTGCACAATCGCCCTTGCATCAAGCATTTCCCAAGTGTGAAGGATTCTTTCATACAAAATAAAGGCTCTCCAGCGCTAAACAATTAAAGTATGGGATTTTGTTTCATAGTAAAAGATTGTAACGCTTTAATGGTTGTCACGAGGTCTCTCGCTTGAATAACATCATGCACCCTAAAAATCTGTGCAGAATCATGCAATAAGGAATAAGACAAAACAGCTAGTGTTCCTGCAAGCCTTTCCTCCATTTTTCTTCCTAATAAAGTCTGCAGGAACTTTTTACGAGAAACTCCAAGGCAAATAGGTAATCCTATTTTTTTCAAAGAAGTAAACCCGGTAATCAGTTCAAGATTATGATCATAAGTTTTTCCAAACCCTATACCCGGATCAATGCTTACCGACAAAGGATCAACACCAGCCATAACCATTATCTGATACCGCTGGCTCAAAAAGCTTGAAACCTCAGAGACAACGTCATCATAGAAAGGATTTTGCTGCATATTTGCGGGGGTTCCTTTAATATGCATTATAACCCAGCTACAAGTTTTCTTAGCTGCTAACTCCAACATTGCAGGATCAAAAGTAAGGGCACTAATATCGTTAATTATATGGGCGCCGAGATCTATCGCTGCCTCTGCAACTTGACTTTTGGTAGTATCAACTGAAATACAGGAAGTGAGCCTTCCTGCCAACTTTTCAATTACAGGAAGAACTCTTGCTTTTTCATCATCAAGGGAAACAGGAAGAGCTCCAGGCCTAGTGGATTCCCCACCAATATCGATTATATCTGCGCCCTGATCTTCCATTCGTAAAGCATGATCAACGGCAGAATCAATGGAAAAATGTGCCCCACCATCGGAAAAGCTATCTGGCGTAACATTAAGAATGCCCATGACTAATGGGCGTTCTGTAAGATTGAATAATTTGTCTTTAACTTTCCAAAACATTCGAAGACTCCATTACCAAGGAACCTCCATCATAGCGACAATTTGCGTCGCAAGAACATCAACATTGGTTTTTCTTGCAGAGGTAATGGATTGCCCCAACTCAGGAATAAAACTAGTGAGGGAAGTTACAAGCACAGGAGTTGTATCAGGCTGAACATTAGGATCGCCGCCTAGTGCCACTGGGGTACCCTTATTTGCATCCGCTCTGGGCCGGGAAAGAATATCCCCCGTACGCAAGTCTTTCCAAATAATTTGGACCGCAAGATTGGTTTCAGCTTCTCGAATTTCATTAAGCTGGTTGCGATTGATGATATTCTTGGAAAAATTGACAATACTTCCAGTTAATTCCGTATCTGCAGGAGCACTACCATTAACCACCTTATAAGGAGTTTTAGATTCGATTTCTCGAATGACCGCAAGCGTAAGCTCATTTTCTAAGCCCTGCCCTGCGCCGCCACCGGGCGTAAATGTACTATTCTTAAACAAAGGCACGCGAACAGTACGGATGTTTGAGTCAAAATTAGTTTTGGTGGTGTATCTGAGTATTTTCAAATGCCCATCTTGCATACACGCAGGGCAAACAAATCCAATCAAGCTGGCGAACAACACCATAAACAAAGATTTTGATTCACATACTGAATTCGGTTTTTTCATGGGTATCACCATTAATTCAGAGGTTTAGGCATAGGAACCGACTTAGGATCTTTGACGGGTTTGGCGTCAGGATGAGGCGGAAGTCCTTGCTGGGATTGCACGGGTGCTGGGCCTTCTTCTATCGATCGATCAATCGCCTTTGGTGGCGGAGCAATTTCAGGAGCCAAAGGTACCTGCTCTATCGGTTGATCTGGTCCACCTGGGAGATAACCATGCTCTTTTTCGGCCTTGGTTTTTAACTCTGCCATCCGTTTATCAGATTCTTCTGCAAACTTGGTATTTGGGTATCGACGACGCACCAATTCGTAATAAAAATATGCGGAACCAGGGTGCCCAGTGCGTTTGTAAAACTCTGCCATCTTAAAATCTTTTTCAGCTTGCTGAAAAGTGATGCCTACTAACTGTCGTGAAAGAAAATCTTTTTTCTTCTCTGCTAACACTGGAAAATTCTGCAAAGCTGAGTGCACCATTTGTCGTGCTTCAGCCACCTTACGACCATCGTAATCAGAGCCACCGGTGCTCATATGTTTAGAAATAATAGCAAGTTCAACGGCTTGTGGAGCAAGCTCGCTATTTGAATGCCTCTCAACGAGTTGGGTAAAATAATGATCAGCCTCGCGATAATCTTCATTAAAGAATTTAACGCTACCAGCAAGAAAAAGAGCTTTATCAGCAAGCGGGCCGCTAATATCATTCCAACGAACTTGCTCTAATTTTTCGATCGCGCGACCTTCTCGATCGATCAAAGGCTTGGTCTTATCAAAGCTAAGGAACCTTGGAGTAACAAACCAACGCTTACCATCGCGATATTCTTTGGTTTCACGCATTTGTTCCCGGGTATCATCGAGCCAATAATTTGCAATATCATACATATGCTGAACAGCTTGTTCTCTAAAAGCAGTTCTTTCAAAGTTCTTTAGTAATTTAACATAGGTATCAGCAGCTTTGGGGTAATAGCCCTGTAAACGCAAACATTCCGCTTCATAATAAATACCTTCTTCAGCAGTAAGCGGATTTTTTTTATCATCTGCTAGCCTGTGAAATATTTTCTCCGCCTTGCTGTATTCTTTGTTTCTAAAAAGCTCCTTGGCACCCGCAAGTTTGCCTTCAGGGCTGGCAGGATCAACAGGTTTATCTAAAACCCCACCGTCCGCACCAAGTACAAAACTTTCTTTTGGGGGGGGAGGCGCACCAGGTAACCCAATCAAAGGCAACCCATCCGTTACGCAACCGGTGGAAGCTAGCATAAAGAAGCCCGGAAAAAGTAATCCAGCTAATTTGGACATAAACATGCTCTTAGAGGTTTCAACTTTTTCAAGTAAATTTAAATACATCCTGCCTCCAGGTAGGTTAGCAGCTTCGGCCTTCGGCCCATTAAGTAAGTGATGTAGCGGCCGAAAATCTTCCTGAGTTCTTTTCGTATTTGCAAGGGAATGATTTTCAGGTTTTCCATCGAAACACCTTCCAAAGAAATAAGAACCTGCAAGCTTTCGCTTGAGATTTTGAATGAAGTCCTGTCTGCAAGCGAACAAGTTCGACATTTTACGCCGCCTCCAGCAGGACTAAAAACATTTTGAAATTCATCAACTTCTCCAGAACAGCCCGTACACATTTTTAACTCAGGGCGGAAGCCCAATTCTAGAAGTAAAATAAATTCAAATCGAAAAAGTACCGCAGCTATTCGCCCTTGTCTTTCTTCCCGCCCTGCACAAACTTTCCCATCCCCCAAGTCGCTCCAAGTAGTCAGGGCAAGCAAGGCCTGCTCAAAAATTACAGGGTTGGGGTCATAATCCTCAGTCCACTCAGATAACAACTCCGCAAGGTAATAAGAAGCATGCAAAGCATTTAGATCTTTTCTTAATCCTGAAAACCCATGCAAAACCTGGGCCTCTGTTAGTAGATCTAACGAACCAGAAGTTTTTCGGAGGAGAACAATACTGCAGTGGGTTAGTAAATCGAGCGCATTCTCAAAGGAAGACTTCAGCCTTCTTCCACCTTTAGCCAAAGCCCTTACTTTTCCAAACTTTTTTGTCCACAATGTCGAAATGCGACTGGTTTCACTCCAATCGACTGTTCGTAAAACCAAAGATTCCGTCTTTTCGAGAGACAAAAAGACCTCATCAATTATTGTAATGGTGCAATATCAGGCAAACCCAGCCAAGAAAGATAGAACCTCTCTCGCTTACGCATTTTTTTTCTTGAGGCAGGATCCATATCATCGAACCCGCACAAGTGAAGCAATCCATGAATCAAATAAAGAGTCAACTCATGCTCAAGAAGATGTCTGGCATTTTTCGCATGCCTTCGGGCAACTCCAACACCAATAAGGATCTCCCCCGTCAATTTGTTTTTCTCTTCATCTAGGGGAAAAGTAATCACATCAGTTGGCTCATCGTGATCCAAAAATTTCTTGTTGGCAGCGTGAATTTCTTTATCATCGAGCAAAGCAACACTTATCAAAGCTTTTTTAATTCCTTCTTTTGAAAGAACCGCTTTACTTAACTCAACAATTTTTTTGTTTGTGAAAACAGATGTTTTCACCTGCCTGGCGACAACAATCTCCAGCATAATTTCCCCAATGAAGGATCTGATTTTTAATTCTTTAGTATCATACCAAGGATTTTTCTGCCTCGAGCCCTAACGAGATCTCACCCGTTCTTTCATTTACATGGCCCGTTGCAGAATAAAGGGAAACTTGCTTCATCTCAATTTCTTGCGCTAGTTTAAGGTAATCCTCGGCACCATTGCAGGAAGGGGCATACGAAAAAATCGATTTACCATAACTTGGGCACTCAGCAAGTTTGATATTACGCCTGATCTTGGTTTGAAATATCTTTGCATTAGCCCAAGGTACATTTTGCCCCTGACTCTTTTCAAGAAACTCATGCAAATCTGTTACGACTTCTTGGCCCAACTTTGTATTTGCTTCATACAAGGTAACAATCACACCCAGAACTTTTACTGCTGAATTCAATCTGCGAGCGACCAACCCTGTGGTTTCAAACAATTTCCCCAAGCCATGCAATGCGAAGTAATGAGGTTGTAATGGTATTAATATTTCATGAACGCAAGCAAGTGCGTTGAGGCTTAAAATCCCCAACGAAGGTGCACAATCAATCACAGTATAATCAAAGTCTTCACTATCATTATCTAGTGCATCGCGCAAAAGGAGCTCTCGGCCAACAACACCTGCCAGTTCGACCTCCGCAGCAGCAAGATTAATATCAGACGGAACAAGATAAAGGTTTTTATCAATTTGAAGGCGTGCTTGCTCAATAGGCTTGGATTGAACCAAGACATCATAAATGGAAGTAACACCTAGGGAAACCCCCAGATGAGCACTAGCATGTGCTTGAGGATCAAGATCAATCAAGCAAACTTTTTTACCCATGCCGGCTAAAGCTGCAGCTAAATTTACCGCGGTGGTTGTTTTCCCCACTCCGCCCTTTTGGTTCAGTATCGCTATTTTGCGCATCTTTGACTCTGCTTTCTTAAAAACGATTCCCGTTAAGAGGGTGCCTATAACTACTCCTTTCATTTTTGAAAACCCCAAGCATGGTAAATAGGCTTGTCAAAACCATTACAATCGGCACATTTTAACAAATTAGATAAACTGGCATGTTTGTTTAAAGCGTTATAAAGATCAAATATGCCGATAACTTTAAATAGGTATTGGACTATGAACAATTTAACCGGTTACTTATACTCCGCCCGCTTAAGGGTCGGTTTTAAGTTCCTGAGGAGGGAGCCTCGTGGCGGCAGACCAGTCCACAGATCTGGTCGTAGAAACCTACAAGTTGACCAAGATCTACCAAAACAAACAGATAGCATTAAACGATGTGTGCCTTCGCATCGAACGGGGCACCGTACTTGGTTTACTTGGTTCCAACGGCGCAGGTAAAACCACTTTGCTCAGGCTAATCATTGGCTTGCATAGGCCAACTGCTGGTTGGGTTAATGTTTTTGATAAAAACATGACACCAAACTCTGCTCAACTACGCAGAAAAATTGGCTACATCCCTACCAATCCTCAGTTTCCTAAGGGTATGACTCCAATAACTTATCTTGATTACATGGCGAGATTATTTGGTCTGCCTGAAGATGTTCGTAAACCCAGGCTTGCATCATTAATTCGTGCGGTGGATTTATTAGGGGCATCAGGCAATCCTATTTCCGGTTTTTCAAATGGCATGACCGCCAGGCTAGCTGTAGCTGCAAGCCTAATTAACGAACCAGACTTGCTAATCTGGGATGAACCAACCCATGGTCTAGATCCGGAAGCCCGACGAAGTATGCTGGAGTTGATCAAATCACTGAGTAAAGAAAAAACATTGATCGTTTCCTCGCACAACCTTAGCGACATTGATGAAGTTTGCGACCATGCTGCAGTATTAAGCCATGGGCAGCTCATTTTCTACGGATCTCTTCAAGACCTTAAAGGTAGGATGCGCAAAAACCATTACGAACTTGATCTCGAAGGAGATCAAAAATCCATCACTAAAGCTGTGCAAACAATCAAAACTCTTAATGAATTTAAGACCGTTGCACTAAAGCAAAAAAAGCTGGAAATATATCTTAATGATGATGTGGTTGCATCCACAGCATTGGCGAACCTTTTTATGACTTTGACCGATAGCAAAATAAATTTATTAAGCATCAAGAGTATAGGCCAGCAGACTGAAGAAGCATTCCTAGACCTTGTGGAACAGGAAGAATCCCGTGGATTTGCAAGAATATACAAGCAGGATGCTGCCTGATTCAGTTTAGCGTGAAAGTTCGAAAGAGAACATGAACCATGAGCACAGGCACTTTAAAACCCGAACAATACAGAAAATGGCTGCCCTACTGGGCTGTCTTTCAAACCGACATGCAACAAACTGTCCACACCTGGATTTACAGGTTATGGCTGCTCGCTTCTATTTTAATTCTTGCAGGCTTCTTCACTTATCGTTTTGGCGTGTACAAAGAAACTGGCATCATTCAGCATGGCTCGCTTTTTTTCTTACAATCTCTGCGCTGGACTATCTTAGGTAGCATGACTCTTGTGGTTGTTCTTACTACCGGATGTATTTCTTCTGAAAGAGGAACCCTCGCAGATTCTGTTCTTAGCAGAGGCATAAGCAGGTATCAATATTTTTTAGGGAAGTGGCACGCACGACTTGTAACGGTAATAGGCACATTCTT